>NZ_JBIBJD010000004.1:0-250837 GCF_042958445.1 Streptomyces sp. NPDC007991 | reverse complement strand
GGTGGGGGGGCGGGGGGGGGGGGGGGGCCCCCCCCCGGGGGGGGGGGGGGCCCCCCCCCCCGGGGGGGGGGGGGGGGCGCCCCCCCCCGGGGGGGGCCCCCCCCCCCCCACCGCCGTGCGATCCGACCCACCTCTCGCACCGGCGGAAGGACGCTCATGGACACTTCAGGCCTGCCCCTCGTGGTCGACGACTCCCCGGAGTGGGGCAGCAAACGGCTCGACCTCGACGCCTATCTCGCCCGCATCGGCTACCGGGGGCCGCGCGACTCCTCCCTCGCGGCGCTCCGCGCACTCCACCGCGCCCACCGGGACTCCGTCTGCTTCGAGAACGTCGACATCGCCCTGGGGCGCACGGTCTCCCTCGACATCGACGCCGTCCAGCGCAAGATCGTCCAGGCGGGCCGCGGCGGATACTGCTACGAGACGAACCTGCTGTTCGCCGCAGCCCTGGACCGCTTCGGCTTCCCGGTCACCCGGCTCCTGGTCCGCATCCGCGAGGGCAGCGACAAACGCCGGTTCCGCTCCCACACGGCCCTGCTGGTGCGGGCGGACGACACGGTGTGGCTGGCCGACCCCGGCTACGGCTACGCGGCGCTCATCGAACCCCTCGCCCTGCACCCCCAAGCGGAGAGCACCGTCGCCGGCTGGTCGTGGCGGCTGACGGCCGAGGACGGCCACTGGCTCCTGCAGTACCGGCGGCCCCGCGGCTGGTTCGACATCTACGCCTTCCGCGCCGAACCGCAGTACGCCGTCGACTTCGAGGCCGCCCACTACGTCAGCTCCACCCGCCCCGGCTCGCCCTTCGTCGGGCAGCTCGTGGTCCAGAGGGCCAACGACGAGGAACGGTACCGGCTCAAGAACAACGAGTTCATCACGGAGTACCGCAGCGGCGAGCAGCGCGTGAGCGTCCTGCGTCCGCACGAGGCCGTGGACGCCGTACGCACCACCTTCGGGCTCCCGCTCACCGCCGAGGAGGAACGGCTGCTGCACGACTTCCTCGCCGCCCGGCGGTGACGGCCCTGCGGCAGCACGAGAACTCCCCGCCCCGCACGGCGGTTCGCGCGGGGCGGGGAGTTTTGTCCCGGTCCGTTCAGGCTTTCGCCGTTCGCGGCGCCAGTGCCGCCAGCACGGCCTCCACGACGCCGTCCGGGGTGCACCCGCTGGTGTCGACCACCGCCCGGGCGACCTCCGTGTAGAGCGGGCGGCGTGCCGCGGCCAGCGCCCGCCACTCGCGGTGCGGATCGCCTGCCAGCAGCGGCCGTCCCGGGTCCCGGCCGATGCGCCGGACCGCCTCGCCGGCGTCGGCGTCCAGGAAGACCACCGGCTGTCCGGCCAGCAGAGCCCGGGTCCGCGGATCGAGGACGGCTCCACCGCCCAGCGCGAGCACCCCGTCGTGCTCGGCGACGGCGCGGGCCACCGCCCGCGCCTCGATCGCCCGGAAGGCGGGCTCGCCGTCGTCGACGAAGATCTCGGCGATGGTCCGGCCCTGCTCGGCGACGATGTCGTCGTCGGTGTCCCGGTAACCGGCCCCGAGCCGCCCGGCCAGCAACTGCCCGACGGTGGACTTGCCCACCCCCATCGGGCCGACCAGCACGACCAACGGCCCGCTCATCGGATCGCGAGGTGGCCGAGGTACGAGGTGACGTTCCGGCGGGTCTCGGCCACCGAGTCGCCACCGAACTTCTCCGCCACCGCGTCGGCGAGGACGAGCGCGACCACCGCCTCCGCGACGATCCCGGCGGCCGGGACCGCACACACGTCGGAACGCTGGTGGTGGGCGGCCGCGGCCTCGCCCGTGGTGACGTCCACCGTCTTCAGCGCCCGCGGCACGGTCGCGATCGGCTTCATCGCCGCCCGCACCCGCAGCAGCTCACCGGTGGACAGCCCGCCCTCGGTACCGCCCGAGCGGCCCGAGGCCCGCCTGACGCCCTCCTCGGTCGCGACGATCTCGTCATGCGCCTCGGAACCAGGCACCCGCGCCAGCTCGAAACCGTCACCGATCTCGACGCCCTTGATCGCCTGGATGCCCATGAGCGCGCCGGCGAGCCGGGCGTCGAGCCTGCGGTCCCAGTGCACGTGCGAACCCAGACCGACCGGCACGCCGTAGGCCAGGATCTCCACCACACCGCCGAGGGTGTCGCCGTCCCTGTGGGCCTGGTCGATCTCCGCGACCATCGCCTTCGACGCGTCCGCGTCCAGACAGCGCACCGGATCGGCGTCCAGCTTCTCCACGTCGGCCGGCGTCGGGTACACGCCCTTCGGGGCCGTGGCCGAGGCCAGCTCGACGACATGGGAGACGATCTCGACCCGGGTGGTCTCCTTCAGGTACGAGCGGGCCACCGCGCCCAGCGCCACCCGGGCCGCCGTCTCCCGCGCGGAGGCCCGCTCCAGGATCGGACGGGCCTCGTCGAAGCCGTACTTCTGCATACCCGCGAGGTCGGCGTGGCCGGGGCGCGGGCGGGTCAGCGGCGCGCCGCGGGCCAGCCCCGCCAGGGTCTCCGGGTCGACCGGGTCGGCCGCCATGACCTGCTCCCACTTCGGCCACTCGGTGTTGCCCACCATGATCGCCACCGGGGAGCCGAGGGTGAGGCCGTGCCGGACACCGCCGAGGAAGGTGACCTCGTCCCGCTCGAACTTCATCCGGGCACCGCGGCCATAGCCCAGGCGCCGCCTCGCGAGATGGTCCGCCACCATGTCCGTGGTGATCGGCACGCCGGCGGGAAGGCCCTCCAGCGTCGCGACGAGTGCGGGACCGTGGGACTCACCCGCGGTCAGCCAGCGCAATCTGCTCAACGGTGCCGCGCTCCCTTCCCGTCGCGCCGGTGAGAACCTCCTTGATCAGGTCGCCGACGATGCGCACGCCGTCCTGGGTGAGCACCGACTCGGCGTGGAACTGCATCGACGCGAAGTGCGGGCCGCGCAGCGCGTGCACCTCGCCGGTGTCGGGGTCGCGGCTGACCTCCACCATGCCCACCCCCGCGCACTCGGCCTTGTCGTCCTCGGCGCGGGCGGCGAACGTGTTGTAGAAGCCGACCCGTTCCCGGACCCCGAACAGGTCGATCTCCCGCTGTACCCCCTGGTTGGGGACCACCCGGCGCACCAGAGGGAAGCCGAGCAGCGTGCACAGCGTCTGGTGGCTCAGGCAGACGGCGAGGAACGGACGCCGTTCGTCCAGCAGGGTGCGTACCGCGGCACGCAGATGGGCGATCTTGGGGTGCTCGGCGTCGTGGGGATCGCCCGGGCCGGGCCCCATCACCACCAGGTCGTATCCGTCGAGGGAGTACGGCTCGTCGAACCGGCGGACCGTCACCTGCAGTCCCATGGCGCGCAGTTGGTGGTCGAGCATCGAGGTGAACGTGTCCTCGGCGTCCACGACCAGCACCCGGCGGCCGCTCAGCACCGGATCCGGCCGCGCCCCCTGGCCGTTCCCGGCCAGCCAGAAGCCGGCGAGGGTGGCGTTGCGCTGTTCCAGTGCCGCCCGGACCCGCGGGTGGTCCGCGAAACGGGAGGGCCCGTCGCTCTCGATGGCCGCGAGCAGGCCCGCCGCCTTCGCGGCGGTCTCGGCGACCTCGCTCTCCGGGTCGGAGTGCCGCACGAGCGTGGCGCCGACCCCGATCCGCAGCCGGCCGGAGGCCTCGATGTCGGCGGTCCGGATCAGGATGGAGGAGTCCAGGGCGCGGTGCCCGGACTCGTCACGGCCGATCAGCGCGACGACGCCGCTGTAGTAGCCGCGGCCCTCGGGTTCGTAACGGTTGATGACCCGGCAGGCGTTCTCCAGCGGGCTGCCGGTGACGGTCGGGGCGAAGAGCGTCTCCCGCAGGATGTCGCGGGCGTCCCGCGTGCTGCGTCCCTCGATGAAGTACTCGGTGTGGGCGAGGCGGGCCATCTCCTTGAGGTACGGCCCGACCACCCGGCCGCCCGACTCGCAGATCCGGGCCATCATCTTCAGTTCCTCGTCCACGACCATGTACAGCTCGTCGGCCTCCTTGCGGTCGGCGAGGAAGTCGAGCACCTGCGGCAGGGTCGGGCCGGTGGACGGGTAGCGGTAGGTGCCGCTGATCGGGTTCATCACCGCCGTGCCCTCGCGCAGGCTGATGTGCCGCTCGGGAGTGGCGCCGACAAGCGTGCGGGAGCCGGTGTGCACCAGGAACGTCCAGTAGGCGCCGCTCTCGCGCTGCAGCAGGCGCCGGAAGATCGCCAGGGCGTGCCGAGGGGTGTAGCCGGTGATGTCGGCGGTGTAGGTGCGCTTGATGACGAAGTTGGCGCCCTCCCCGGTGCCGATCTCGTCCGTGACGACCCGGCGGACGGTGGCGGCGTACTCCTCGTCCGGGACGTCGAAGCGGCCGCCGGACAGCTCCACGGGCAGGTCGGGGATCCGGGTCAGCACCTCGGTGACAGGCACGGTGGTCTGACCGGTGACGGTCATGGCGAGCAGCGGTGTGCCGTCGTCCGGGCAGTCGAATCCGCGCTCGGCGATCTGCCGGTAGGGCACGAGGGCCAGGACCTCGTGGCGGGGGCCGCCGGCCGTCTCCGGGGTGTCGGGCAGGGGCAGTTCGGCGAGGGTGCGCGGCTCGGCCGCCTCACCGGCGACGACGTCCAGCACGCCCGGGCCCGTCGTCTCGGGGCGGTGCAGCAGGGCGTACGCGGCCGGGGGCCGGTCGCCCAGGATCCGGCCGAGCAGGTCGCCGCTCTGGGTGCCGGTCATGCCAGGACCTCCTTGGTGGTGACGACGACGGCGCAGCGCTGCGCCGCGTACTCCATGGCCAGCCGGTGGTGGTACTCGGAGAAGTCGGCCATCGCGTCGGCCACCAGGAACGGCTGAATGTCGTGGGTGAACGCCTCGACGGCGGTCATCAGCACACCCACGTGGGCGTACACGCCGCACAGCACCAGCTGGTCCCGGCCGGCGGCGCGCATCCGCTGAAGCAGGTCGGAGCGGAAGAAGGCGCTGTAGCGCCACTTGGTGAGATGCCAGTCGCCGGGGGCCGGGGCCAGTTCGTCGACGACCTGCCGGTCGGCGGGGGCGGTGCGCATGCCCGGGCCCCAGAAATCCTTCAGCAGGCCCCGCTGCTCGTCGGTCATGCCGCCGGGCTGGGCCGTGTACGCCACCGGCATGCCGAGCCCGGCACAGTGGTCGCGTACCAGCCGGGCGTTGTGCACGAGGTCCTCGCGCAGACCCTCGGGGAGGGGCCGCAGGAAGTAGCGCTGCATGTCGTGCACCAGCAGGACCGCCCGGCCCGGATCGACGGACCACTGGGCGACGTTGCCGGGCAGGTCGCCGGCCGTCGGCATCGGGTAGGGGGTGATCTCGGGTATGCCTGCCATGAGTTGCTCTCCTGGTCGCCTCAAGTCGGTGGGGGTCGGGGCTCAGGCGCCGAGCGCGGCGCCGCCGTCGACGGTGAGTTCGTGCAGGGTGATGTGGGAGGCCTCGTCGGACAGCAGGAAGGCGACGGCGTCGGCGACGTCCGAGGGGCGGGCCACCTTGCCCAGCGGGATGCCGACCCGGAACGCGTCCAGCCGCCCCTCGATCGTGTGCTTCGGGCCGGACTCGTCGTGCCACATGGACGTGAGCATCGGGGTGCTGGTGGAGCCCGGTGCCACCACGTTGCAGCGGATGCCGTCCCGGGCGACCTCCAGGCCCAGGCTCTTGGTGAACATGGTCGCCGCCGCCTTGGACGCGGCGTAGGCGGCCATCTGCACCCGCGGGGTGGCGGCGGCGTTGGACGCCACGGTGACGATCGCGCCGCGCCGGCGGGGCAGCATGCGGTTGGCGACGGCCCGCGACATCAGGAAGACGCCGGTGGCGTTGACGGCGAACGTCGTCGCCCAGTCCTCGTCGGTGAGGTTGCGCACGGCGCCCAGACGCAGCACACCGGCTCCGTTGACCAGGTACTCCAGGGGGCCGAGGCGCTCCTCGGCCTCCCGGACCACGGCGTCGACCTCCGCGGTGCTGGTGACGTCGGCGGGCAGGGCCTGCGCCTCCAGGCCGTCCGCGCGCAGCTTGTCCACCACCTGCCCCAGCCGGTCGGCGTCACGGTCCACGGCTCCCACCACCGCGCCGCGTTCGGCGAGGGCGCGGGCCACCGCCTCGCCGATGCCGCCCGCGGCTCCGGTGACGAGTGCGACTTTTCCGTCCATCTTCAGGACCTCCTCATCTGCGTGTCCGACCGACGGCCGTGCCGGCCGGGGTGGATGGCCTGGCTGTCAGCCGAGCCAGGCCGAGGCCACGGCGACGGCCTGGCTGGGGTTGAGGCGCGGATCGCAGTAGGACGTGTACTTGTCCGCGACGTGATCGACGCAGGCGTCGTTGGGGACGCACTCGGTGACGTCGTCCGGGGTGGTCTCCAGGTGCAGCCCGCCGATGATGCCGCCCTCGGAGCGGACGGCCTCCTGGAAGTCCTGGATCTCCCGCTCGATCGTCTCCAGGAAGCGCGTCTTGAGGCCGTTCGGCAGCGTGACGGTGTTGCCGTGCATGGCGTCGGTCAGCCAGATCACCGGATGCCCGGCCTCGCGCGCCGCGGCGACGAGCTTCGGCAGCCGGTCGCCGACCGTGGACGCCCCCATGCGGGCGATGAGCGTCAGACGGCCCTTCTCCCGGTCGGGGTCGAGCCGTTCGCACAGCCCGAGGAGTTCGTCCCTCGTCACCTTCGGCCCGATCTTGCAGGCGACCGGGTTGGCGACCCGGGACAGCAGGGCGACATGGGCGCCGTCGAGCTGGCGGGTGCGCTCGCCGATCCACGGCCAGTGCGTGGAGGTGAGGAGGAGCCGGCCCCGCTCGTCCCTGCGGACCATGGGGAGTTCGTAGTCGAGGATCAGCGCCTCGTGGCTGGTCCACACCGGCGCCTCCACGCCGTGCCGCCGTCCGGCGTCCCGCCAGCCGAGGTGGGTCATGATCTCGCGGGCCGCCTGGTAGCAGGCCAGGATGCGCCGGGGCTCCGGACGCCGGCTGTCCGGGTCGGGCTCCGGTCCGTTGACCATGTGGCCCCGGTAGGAAGGCAGTTCCACACCGCCCACCAACTCGGTGGGGCTGGAGCGGGGCTTGCCGAACTGACCCGCGATACGGCCCACGCGGATCACCGGCTTGTGCGTGATCATCTTCAGCGCGCCGGCCAGAAGGTCCAGCACGGCGCTCTTACGGGCGACGTAACCGGGCGTGCACTCGGCCGGATCCTCGGCGCAGTCGCCGGACTGGACGACCAGGGCGTCTCCGGAGGCGACCCGCGCCAGCAGCGAGCGCAGCGTGTCGACGTCCTCCGCGTCGACGAGGGCCGGGCGCCGGGCCAGCGTCTCCGCGACCTCTCGCACCTCGGACGCATCATCCCAATCGGGCTGCTGCCTGGCCGGTTTCTCCATGATGTCGAGCAGAGCGTCGTCCACTGGTGTCTCCTTCGGCGAATGGCATGACTTCGGCGCGCCATCGCCGGGGCAGGGGAAACCCCGTGACTGCGCGGCCGTGCGGGTTCGGACGTGGGCCGGCGGGGCCGGGCGCACCGCGGTGGGCTGCGGGCCGCCGGTCATCGGACCAGCCGCACGAGCGGCGCCGCCGCGCTCCGTGCGGGTGGTGCCCGTCCGCGCGCCGCGGCGCGACGACTGCCGCATTGTTCGGCGCGCGTAATAGCTCTGGTGATAGCTCCGGTGGCGAGATTCGTCGCGGGCGGGAATTGCTCGCTTTGTGGTGGACCGCGGTCGCGTGGGCATGCAACGGCGCCCGCCCAGCGAATGCGTTACCGGATGAGGTGTGACGCTTTCCCGTTCATCCGGCGCCGGCGCGGGGCCGGGAAACCGGAACGACGGTCATGGGCCTGTTCGCGGCCCGCCCCGGCCCGGCCCGGCCTGGAGCCGAGCGGCCGTTCGAGCGCTGCCCTCTGGGGGAGCCGGGACCGGATACGCATACAGAAACCGGTCGTTCACCCAGGTGACGGGCGCCCGATGCCGGTCGGCGGACGGGGTGCGGACAGGTCCCTGCGCGGGAGCCGTCGAAGACGGCGGGTGGCTCGTGCACGCGGTGCTCCCTCGGCAGACGGAGTGGCCGTGCCGGACCTCGGGCCGGCTGTTCGCTCCGATCCTGTATCGAAAGCGAAGCCCGTCCCAATGACGCTCGGAGGACTTCGTCAAATAGCCGCTACTTCATCAGGTCGAAGTCGGAACCACTTTGCGCCAATGTGCCACGTCACCCGTAGTTCATCTCGGGTGCATGCCAATAACCTGACGGTGACGCTTGAACTCGCGACTTATGCATCAAGGAGTGACGACCCGCCATGTCGGACCGGCTGAGGCGACCGGGCGTGCTGGAGCTGGACGAGCTGGTCGCGGAGGGCGTCTCGCCCTGGCTGGACGGACTCACCCGGCGCCACCTGGCCTCCGGATGCCTGACCCGCCTCATCGCGCACACCGGAGTCCGGGGCGTCACATCGGACCCGGCCGCGCTGGCCGCCGCCGTCGAGACCGACGACGCCTACCGCGAACAGCTCGCGGGCCTGGCTTTCGACGACATCTGCGCCGCCGACGCGGTGCGAGCGGTGGCGGCCTACGACCTCCGCTGGGCGTGCGACGAACTCCGGCCGGTGTACCAGGCCACGCGAGGACTGGACGGCATGGTGTCGATGGACCTGGATCCGCACCTCACGCGCGACGTCGAGTCGGTCGTCGCGGAGGCGGAGCAGACGCTGCGCGCGGTGAACCGGCCCAACGCGATGGTCAAGCTGCCGGCCACCGCCGAGGGGATCGCCGCGATCAGGGAGTGCGTCGGCGAGGGCTTCCCCGTCCACGTCACCGCGGTCTTCTCGGTGTCGCGCTACCGCCAGGCCCTCGACGCCTACGTGGAGGGCCTGAAGCGTGCGCTGGCCGACGGCCGGCGGCTCCCGGCACTCTCCTCGGTCGTCTCACTGCCCGTGGGCCTGCTGGACGCGGAGGTGGACGCGCGGCTGGAGGAACTGGGCACCCCGGACGCCCTGGCGCTGCGCGGCGAGGCCGCCCTGGCACGTGCCCGCCGCTTCTACCAGATGTACGACGACTGGTTCGGCGGCACCGGCTGGCGGGCCCTGGCCGCCGCGGGAGGCCATCCGCAGCGACTGATGTGGACGGCCACGACCGTGACCGACCCCTCGTCGTCCCCCACCCGGTACGTCGAACGGCTCGTCACCTGGGGCACGATCACCTCGATGACCCTGCCCACCCTGGAGGCGGCCGTCCATCACCTCGCCCTGCGCGGTGACACGCTGATGGGCGGTCACCGTGCGGCCCTGGAGGTGTGGGGACGGCTGGAACGTCTCGGCATCGACGGTGACGAGATCGCCCGGAAGCTGGAGGCCGAGAGCGCCAGGCGGCTGACGGCCGCGTGGCGCGACCTGTACGCGGCGGTGGACGCGGGACGGCGCACGGCCCACAAGGGGTAGCCGCCCGGGCGGCGGGGGTGCGGCGTGGCCGAGGACGTCACCCACCCCCATGGGCGACGTCCTCGACCGTTCCCCCGGTGCCGGACTGTGGCTCAGGTGTCCGTGCGGCGGGCGCGTGCCGTCACCAGCACATCACCGCCGTCTCGCCGGAACCCCAGGCGGAGTACTGGCGTACCCGGACGATGTAGCGGCGGCCCTTGACGAGCCGCGCGCTGATCGTGGCGTTGTGCGGGGTTCCCCCGTCGTCCTGCCCGGCGAGGTACCGCGGTTCCCCGTCCCGCTCCTCGAAGACCACGACGACGGCGTCGCTGTCGCCGAAGGTGCCCAGCGTGTATGTGCGGGTCTGCGGCGGGTCGACGACGAAGTCGGCCTGCTCGCCCGGCCCGAGACCGAGCGGTGCCGAGCGGAACGGCACCAGCGCGGGTGGACCCGGCCGATCCGCCGCCGGATACCAGCGGAGCACGAACTCCTTGTCGCCGGCGGACAGGGTGCCCGGCGGGTTGAGCCCCGCGCGGTACTGCTCCGGCTCCAGGACCAGCCCCGACGAGAACGGAAACTCCATGATCGACTGCGGGTCCCAGACGGAGCCGTTGACCTCGTGCGCGTCGAGCTTGCGCAGGATGTTGTAGTGCGTGCGCTCCCGGCTCCAGTGGTGGGGCGGGCCCGCCAGCTCGGCGTACACGGCCTCGTCGTCCCAGTGGATGCCGGCGAACGGGCTCTGGTGCTCGTGCAGCATGCCGAGCGCGTGCCCGATCTCGTGCAGGACCGTCCCGCGCTCCCCGGGCGCGGTCAGGTCCCAGCCGAAGTTCATGGTGCGCTCGTGCCTGCCGGCCAGCAGCGCGTCCCGGCCCACCGCCGACCAGGAGCCGGCGCCGAGCTGGAACCCGATGCGCAGTTCCGCCTCCGAGCGGTCCTCGACCTCGGCGAAGACGATCCCGACGCCGAGGTCCCGCCACTGCGCGAAGCACCCGCGCACCACGTCCCGCTGCTCCTCGCCACCGGCCCACGGCACGCGTCGCGTCATCCCCGTCCCCGGCACGGGGATGACGGACGCGTCGGTGTCGCGGTCGAAGAAGCAGTAGTGCAGCACCGTGCCGTTGACCCACATCCGCCGCCCGCCCGCGAGCGCGCTCAGCCGCTCGGACGCCAGCCCCGGTGCGAAGGCGGGCGCCGGCGACTGTGCCAGCGAGCAGTAGCCTGCGGTCATGGCCCCAGCCTGCCCCGCGGCCGGTCCCGGGCGCCTGAGTCGGGGGCTACTCAAGTCGCCCTGTATCAGAGGTGAGTAGCCGCGCTCATGTCTGTGTGACGACTTACGAGAGGGACGCGACAACGCTGGAGCCGCCCTGGCCGTTCACCGGGCGGGAGGACGAACTGGAGCTGGTCCGCCGGTCCCTGGCCGGGGGACGCCGCGGCATCGTGGTGACGGGCCCGGCGGGCTGCGGCAAGACCCGCCTCGTCACCGAGGCGATCCGCGGCACCGACTGCGCCCGGGCGGCGGGTACGCCCGAGAGCCGGGCCATCCCCTTCGCCGCGTTCGCCCATCTGCTGCCCGAGTCGGTCACCCCGCACCGCGCCGTCCAGCTCCTGTCCGGCCTGCGCACGCTGCTCGTGGACGACGCCCACCTCCTCGACGACGCCTGTGCCGCCCTGGTCCACCAGCTCGCCGTGCACGGCCGCACCCGCCTGCTGGTCGTCGCCACGGACGGCATCCCGGTGCCGGGCGCGATCTCCCGGCTGTGGACGGGGGAACTCCTGCCGCGGCTCACTCTGCGGGCGCTGCCCGAGGAGGAGACCGCGCAGCTGCTCACCGCCGGGGCCGGGCCCCTCGAACCGCTCACCGTCAACCGGTTGCGGCGCCTGAGCCGGGGCGACCTGCGGCTGCTGCGCGACCTGCTCGGGGCGGTGCGAGGCCGGCTCGCCCTCGTCCCGGGCACCGGCGAACGGGCGTGGCGGGGCCCCGTGCCGCTGACCACGGCCGTCCGCGAACGCACCGCCCCCGTCCTCGCCCGCGCCTGCCCGCTCGAACGGGAGACCCTCGACCGCCTCGCCTTCGCCGAACCGCTGTCGCCGGCGCTCGACGACCTGGACCTCGGTGCCCTGGAAGTCCTGGAGTCCGACGGCCTGGTCGAGGTCGACGACCTGGGCGGCGTCCGCCTCGCCCACCCCCTCCACGGCCCGGTGCTCAGAGCCGCGGCGGGCCGGCTGCGGGCACGCCGGCTGGCCCGGACGCCGGACGCGTACGCCGCCGCCCTCGACGCCGAGTCGGCCGCACTGGCCCGCCGGATCGACCAGGACGACGTGCGGGCGATGCCCACGCCGGTGGGGGAGTGGCTGGTCGCCGAGGGCGGCCCGCTGCCCGCCCCGTACGCCGCCGTACATGCCCGGTTCGCCCGGCTGCGGGGAGAGCTGAGGGAGGCGGCGGCCTGGGCGAGGGAAGGACTGCGGGGCGATCCCGAGGACGAGGCGTGCCGGGTTGAACTCGCCCGCGCCTGCGCACCGGTGGACAGCGGCCGAGACCTGGACCTCGACGCCCTCACCGACCCCTACGACGCCGTACGCATCGGCTCTCCCGAGAAGGTCATCGACCGGCTGACCGGTGTGTTCGCACGGCACGCCGACGCGCTCACCCGGGCCGACGGACCGGCCCTGGACGAGGTGGCCGAGGAACTGGAGCGGCGCGGTTTCACGCTGTTCGCAGCGGAGGCGCACGCCCAGGCCGTGCGCGCCCACCGCGATCCCAGCGCCGCCCGGCACTCCCGCACCCGGGCCGTCGCCCTGGCCCGGCGCTGCCAGGGCGCCCGCACACCCGCCCTGTCCGGGCTGGTCCTCGGCGAACTCACCGCCCGGCAACGGCAGATCGTCACCCTCGCGGCGGCGGGCCTGAGCAACCGGCAGATCGCCGAACGCCTCACCCTGTCCGTCCGGACCGTCGGCAACCACCTGTACAGCGCCTACGCCCGGCTCGGCGCGAGCGACCGCGGCGCCCTGCCCTGGCTGACGGCGCTCCCGCAAGCCCAGCCGGCCTGAGGCCGCGACCTGACCGGCGGCCTGACCCGAACAGGGGACGGGTCAGGCCGCCCCGAACGCCGAGAACGCCCAGCCCGTGGCCTGGTGCAGCGCGTCGCCCGGCACAGCGGCTCGCGCGTCGCGCAGCGCCTCCGCCAGGGACAGCCCGGCCCCGAGGCCCTTGTGCAGCGCGAGCATCAGCGGCACCACCGCGGCGTCGTTGACGGGCGCGCTGCACGCCACCACCCCGGCCGTGCCCAGCGGCAGCAGCGCGGTGACCAGCCCGAGCAGTTCGTCGGCGCCGACGGAGGCGAGCAGGGCGGTGTCGCAGCAGGACAGGATGATCCGGTAGGGGCTGCGGTCCAGACGCTCGAAGTCGTGCACGACGATCGGGCCGTCGGCCATCCGCAGCGAGGAGAACAGCGGGCTGTCCGCCCGGAACGTGCCGTGCGCGGCGATGTGCGCCAGCACGGCCCCGTCCAGCTCCTCCAGCACGCGCGGCACCCGCGCCTCGTCGTCCTCCAGGACCGTCGCGCAGGCGTACCGCCCGGCCAGTTCGGGCACCTCGGCGCCGCCCGTGGCCAGGCCCGGGCCGCGTACCAGCACATGACGGCCGTCCGGCGGCGGCGCCGTCTCCCGGGCCCGCAGCCAACTGCCCGCCGACGGCGACACGCTGAGCACCCGTTCCCGCAGGGACGGCAGCAGCGCCCACGGCACCCGGTGCAGCCGCCCCGGCGGCACGATCACCACCGGGCCGCCGCCCAGATGCGCCGCGGCCGGCCCCAGCAGCAGCTCCTCAAGCCGCCGCCCCGCGGCCTCCACCACGGCAAGCCGCGCCTCGGCCCCGGGGTGCGCCAGCCGCCGCAGCCCCGCCTGCACGTGCTCGGCCTCGGTCTCCGCCTCGGCCAGCAGCCCGGCCTCGAACCTGCGCACCCGCCCCTGCCCGCACAGCAGCACCTGCACCCGACCGTCGAGCACGGCGAGTTCCACCAGCCGTACCTCGTCGCCCAGCCGCTCCAGCAGCCGGCCGACATCGAAACGGCCGCCGCCACCGGGCGCCGCACCGCGCATGTGCAGCGTCCGGGAGCGGATCTGCCGCTCCAGACGCCGCTGTTCACGCTCCAGTGCCACAACCGGCCGGCCCTCCATCCGGGCGGCCTCCGCACGGGAGGCGATCTCCCGGAAGGCGGTCATGCCGCTGAGCAGCTCCGGGTCGGCGGGCGGCCGGGTCGGCGGGGTCGACAGCACGGTCGCCCGCCAGCGCTCGCTCCACACCAGCAGCCGCCGCGGCCCGCCGGAGACCAGACTGGCGCGCCCGGCCAACGCGGCCAGTTCCGCGCCCTGTTCGGTGGCGCGGGCCCGCAGCTCCGAGGCGCCCAGCGTCATCCGGTGGTCGTCGAGCACGTCCAGGCCGCGCCGGCAGGCCTCCAGCACGCCCCGGGCCGACCCGGCGGCCCGGGCCCGCAGCGCCTGCGCCGCCCAGCCCGTCATCCGCGCCAGCGGCGGGCCGCCCCGCCGGCTGCGGGCGGCGACGGCCAAGTGCCGCTCCGCGTCCGCCGTCCAGCCCAGGCCCAGCGCGATCCGCCCCGCCAGCAGCGACGCCTCCGGCGCCGCCGGCGCGCCGAAGGCGGCCAGCTTCCCGGCCACCGCGGCCGCGTCGGCCACCAGCCGCCCCGAGCCGCGCCCGGCCGCGTGCCGCGCCTCGATCAGCACCAGCCGGGCGTGCGTCTCCCACCAGGTGCGCCGCTGCCCGGCGAACAGCCGGACCGCCAGGGCGGCCCGGGCGATCGCGGTGTGCGGGTCCCCGGCCAGCCGGGCGGCCCGCGCGGCGGCCAGCAGCAACTCGGCCTTGCGGGTGGACTGCCCGCCGATCCCGTCGAGCCGCCCGATCGCCGCGTCCGCCTCCGCCAGCGCCTCCGGCGCCAGCCCGGCCGCCATCAGCACCTCACAGCGCCGGATGTTCAGCATGAACGTCGGCGTGCCCAGCCGGGCGTACCGCTCCTCCGCCTCGTCGAGCAGCCGCAGCGCGGCCGGCACGTCACCGGACCGGAACGCGGCGAGCCCCCGGCTCTCCACCGCGTCGGCCTTGTCGTGCTCCTGGCCCGTGGTGTCCCACAGCGCCTCGGCCGCGGTGAAGTCCGCCTCGGCCCGCTCCACCGCCCCCAGCGCCAGATGCACGGTCGCCCGCAGGGTCAGCGCCCGCGCCGTCCAGATCACGTCCTCCGCCTGCCGCAGCACCGGTATCGCCCGCCGTACGTCCTCCAGCGCCTCGCGATGGTGACCGAGCACCCACCACACATACGCCCGCCGGTACAGCACCCGCGCCCGTGTGTGCCCGCCGCCCCGCGCGACCCCACGCTCGAACGCCGCGAGGCCCTCCCGGGTACGGCCCGCGTGCACCAGCGCCACCCCCAGGGTGGCCAGCACGTCCGCCTCCCGGTCGGCCGAGTCCGCCCGCGCCGCGCACTCCCGGGCCCGCCGCAGATGGTTCAGCGCGAGCCGCAGATCACCGAAGTCCCGCTGCCAGATGCCGATCACCTGGTGGGCGACGGACGCGTCCAGCGGGGAGGGATCGGCGTCGAGCAGCGCCCGGGCCCTCGCGAGAGCCTCGCCCGGGTCGGCGAACACCATCGGCAGCAGTTCCCGCACCGCGTCGCTTCCCGCTGTCACTCCTCGGATGGTAGTGGCCCCCGAACCGCGCCACACCGGGGTGGCGCTGTATCAAAAGACGGGCCAGTGGCTCTAGTCGACGAGTACCGACGACCGTTCGCCGCACCGACCGACGCCGTCGCCCAGTGGGAGGACCGCATGGCACCTCAGCGATTCCACGAGCAGTTCGACCAGATCCAGCGCTCGATGCCCGACGTCCCCCTGGCGATGGGACCGGACGACTCGGCCGAGTTCATGTACGAGAAGGGTGTCGTCCTCGTCCGCGACGGCGAGGAGGCCGGGATCGTCGAGGACACCGTACGGGCGCACTTCACGGCGGCACCCGACCTCGACCAGGAGCAGGTCCGCCGGGCCGGCCCGCAGCGCAACCGCAGCGGCGTCACCCGGATCCGGGTCGGCGACCCCGGCCAGGGAGGGCGGGGAGCGGACCGGGCCGTCGCACACGCGCTGCGGGCCGTACGCGAGCACGAGGACCGCGCCGGGCGCCGGATGGCCGCCCGCAACCACGTGGTGCACATCGCGGTCAACGCCTGCCCCGGCGACGAACCCGTACCCGTCCCGGTGACCGAGCCGCCCAACCCGGCCGCCGCGGACACGGCGTACGACCCGGACAGCGCCGTCGGCGTCCTCGTCGTCGACACCGGCCTCACGCACGACTACCGCTCCTGCGCGCGCCTCGCCCACACCGACGGCGACGCCCAGGTCCAGGAGTGCGACGAGCAGGGGATCCTCCGGCAGTACGTCGGGCACGGCACGTTCATCGCCGGGCTCGTCGCCGCCGTCGCGCCCAACACCGACATCACCGTGCGCGGCAGCCTCAGCGACGCGGGCGCGATCCTGGAGTCGGAGTTCGGCGAGAGGCTCTTGGAGGCCGTCGACGCCGGCGGCTGGCCCGACGTCCTCAGCCTCTCCGCCGGCACCTCCAACGGCCGCACCGACGGCCTGCTCGGCGTGGAGACCTTCATGCGGGAACTGCGCGAGCAGCGCACGCTGCTGGTCGCCGCCGCCGGCAACAACGGCAGCGCCGCCCCCTTCTGGCCCGCCGCCTACGCCGACCTGCCGGGCTGGGAGGACTCCGTGCTGTCGGTCGGCGCACTGCGCGGCGACGGCGAGTCCGCCGCCTGCTTCACCAACCACGGCCCCTGGGTGAAGGTCTACGCCCCCGGCGAGCGCCTCACCAGCGCCCTCACCGGCTTCGAGACGCCCGTCCCGTACGTCTACCAGCACTCCACGTACGACGCCTGCCGCTACGGCTTCACCTACGGCTGCACCTGCCGGCACCCCCGCCACACCGGCGTGCTCAGCGACGACAACGCCGCCGCCAAGCCCGACCAGGTGATGTTCGAGGGGTACGCGCAGTGGAGCGGCACCTCCTTCGCCACCCCGGTGACCGCCGGCCTGGTCGCTGCCCACATGACGGCGCACAAGGAGACCGACCCGCGCGCGGCCCGGCGGCAGCTGCTCGCCGGCGGCACCGGGGTCGCGGACGTGCGCGGGGCGCAGGTGCCCGCGCTGCGCCCGCCCACCTGGCGCCCCGTCCCGGTCGTGCGCCTCACCCCCGGGCCGTGAGGCCCGGAACCGCCCCCTCCACGGCGTACGATGACGTGCCGTACTCGAGGGGTGGGGCTGCCGTGGACCGTACTGATGCCGGCGCGCTCGTCCAGGCCGCCGCCGACGGCGACGCGGCGGCCTGGAAGGCGCTCGTGGAAGGGCTGAGCCCCCTGGTGTGGTCCGTGGTGCGGGCCCACAGGCTGTCCGACGCGGACGCCCACGAGGTGTATCAGACCGCCTGGTTCCGCTTCGCCCAGCACCTCGGGCGGATCCGGGAACCCGGCAAGGCGGGCGCGTGGCTGGCGAGCACCGCGCGCCACGAGTGCCTGAAGGTCATCCGGAGCGCGCAGCGGCTGACCCTGACCGACGATCCGCAGCTCCTGGACCGGGTCAGCGAGGACGGCACGCCGGAACAGTCGCTGCTCGACTCGGAGGAGGCCGCCGCCCAGAGCGAACGCGTACGGCGGCTGTGGCAGGAGTTCGAGGAACTGGGCGAGCGGTGCCGGCAGTTGCTGCGGGTACTGATGGCCACGCCGCCGCCCAGCTACCAGGACGTGTCCGCCGCGCTCGGCATCGCGGTGGGCAGCATCGGGCCGCTGCGCCAGCGCTGTCTGCGGCGGCTGCGGGCCCGGCTCGAAGCGCGGGGGGCGATGTGAGCGACATGGACGACGACGAACTGTTCGGCGAAGAGGACTGGGGGGACGAGGAGTTGGACGCGGGGCTGCTGGAGGAGGAGCTCCGGCGGGCCGCCGCCGTCCTGGACCCCGTGCCGGCGGAGCTCCAGCAGCTCGCCGTCGACGCCTACGCGCTGCACGACCTGGACGCCCGCGTCGCGGAACTCACCTTCGACTCGCTGGTCGACGCCCTCCCGGTCCGGGGGGCGGGCGACGCGCCCCGGATGCTGACCTTCCAGGCGGGCGGGGTGACCGTCGACGTCGAGGTCACCCCGCACGGCCTGATGGGCCAGGTGCTGCCGCCGCAGCCGGCCAGGATCGAGGTCCTGACCGGACCACGCCCCGGCTCCCCTCTCACGGCCGACGACCTGGGCCGCTTCACCACCGGCACACCACCGACGGGCCCGTTCGCCCTCCGCCTGCGCACCGGCGGGGACGTGGTGGTGACGCAGTGGCTGCGGGCGTAGGGGTGCTCCAGCCGGTGCCGGTCAGCCGGACACGGCGTCGGCCAGGCGGGCCAGAGCGTCGGCGAGTCGTTGCAGGCCGGGGCCGGCGGGGCCGCCCGGCTCCATCATGTAGGTGTCCCGGCGGATCTCCACCATGAGCGCCTCGACCCGCGGGTCGCTCCCGTAGAACTCGAGCGGCACGTACGCGCCCCTGAAGGGGCTGTCGAGTTCCGTCTCCCCGACGTCCCCGAAGGCCTGCCGCGCGGCGTCCAGCAGGCCGGGGGAGGTGTGGAAGGAGTCGGTGCCGAGACACACCGGCGGCCGGGGGCCCTCCCCGTGCAGCTCGTAGGGCAGCCGGTCCCGGGGATACGAGTGCACGTCGATGATCACGGCCCGCCCGGTGGCCGCCAGCCGGTCCGCCACCGCCTGGGTCACCGCCCGCGCGTACGGCAGGAAGTACCGCGCGACGAGCGGCCCGGCCTCGACGTCCCCGGACCGCAGCAGGGCGCCGTGCGTGGTGCGGGTGTAGACCGCGCCCATGCCGACGGCCCGCATCTCCTCCCGTTCGTCGGGGAAGCGCTCCGGGTCGACGACCAGCCGCGACAGCCGGTTGACGAACCGCCAGGGGACGACGCCGGCCGCCCGGGCCGCCGCCTCGGCGATCCGAGCCGTGTGCGCGTCGGTGATGTGGTCCAGTTCCCGCGCGAGCTCGTCGTCGTCCAGCACGATGTCCGCCCGGACGGACGGCGGTATCTCCCGCGCCGAGTGCGGGACATGCAGGATCACGGGGGAGTGCCCGGCGCCGGGCAGGACCTCGAAGGACGGGGGGTCGAAGGACGGCGGATCGTCGGTCACGCGGCGGCTCCACGGGGACGTGGTCGGGGGCTGCGCTCGAAAGCCCGGCCTCTTCGAACATAACTCCGCCCCGGCGGGGCGGTGCGCCGGCCGGGGCGGAGCGGGTGGGCCGATGGGCCCGGTGCGTCAGCTCAGGGACGCCAGCGCCTCGTTCCACGTCGTGGACGGGCGCATGACCTCGGCGGCCTTCGCCGGGTCGGGCTGGTAGTAGCCGCCGATGTCGGCGGGCTTGCCCTGGACGGCGGCCAGCTCCTCGACGATCTTCTGCTCGTTCGCGGCGAGCGTCTCGGCGATCGGCGCGAAGGCCTTCGCCAGGTCCGCGTCGTCGCTCTGCCGGGCCAGTTCCTGCGCCCAGTACAGGGACAGGTAGAAGTGGCTGCCGCGGTTGTCGATGCCGCCGACGCGACGGGTCGGCGACTTGTCCTCGTTGAGGAAGGTCGCCGTGGCGCGGTCGAGGGTGTCGGCGAGGACCTGGGCGCGGGAGTTGCCCGTCACCTTCGCGAACTGCTCCAAGGACGGCACCAGGGCGAAGAACTCACCGAGGGAGTCCCAGCGCAGGTAGTTCTCCTTGACCAGCTGCTGCACGTGCTTCGGCGCCGAGCCGCCCGCACCCGTCTCGAACAGGCCGCCGCCCGCCATCAGCGGGACGACCGACAGCATCTTGGCGCTGGTGCCCAGCTCCAGGATCGGGAACAGGTCGGTCAGGTAGTCGCGCAGCACGTTGCCGGTCACCGAGATGGTGTTCTCGCCGCGGCGGATGCGCTCCACCGACAGCTTCGTGGCCTCGACCGGGTTGAGGATCCGGATGTCCAGGCCCTCGGTGTCGTGCTCCGGCAGGTACGCCTTGACCTTGGCGATCAGGTTGGCGTCGTGCGCGCGGGTCTCGTCCAGCCAGAACACCGCCGGGTCGCCGGTGGCGCGGGCGCGGGTGACGGCCAGCTTCACCCAGTCCCGGATCGGCGCGTCCTTGGTCTGGCAGGCGCGGAAGATGTCACCGGCCGAGACGGTCTGCTCGATGAGCGCGGTGCCGTGTCGGTCGACCAGGCGGACCGTGCCCGTGGTGGCGATCTCGAAGGTCTTGTCGTGGCTGCCGTACTCCTCGGCCTTCTGGGCCATGAGGCCGACGTTCGGCACCGTGCCCATGGTGGACGGGTCGAAGGCGCCGTTGGCCTTGCAGTCCTCGATCACGGCCTGGTAGACGCCCGCGTAGGAGGAGTCCGGGATGACCGCCAGGGCGTCGTGCTCCTGCCCGTCCGCGCCCCACATGTGGCCGGAGGTGCGGATCATGGCCGGCATGGAGGCGTCGATGATGACGTCGGAGGGCACGTGCAGGTTGGTGATGCCCTTGTCGGAGTCGACCATCGCCAGCTCCGGGCCCTCGGTGAGCTCGGCGTCGAAGGAGGCCTTGATCTCGGCGCCCTCCGGCAGGGCGTCCAGGCCCTTGTAGATGCCGCCCAGACCGTCGTTCGGGGTGAGGCCGGCCGCGGCGAGCTTGTCGCCGTACTTCGCGAACGTCTTCGGGAAGAAGGCGCGCACCACATGACCGAAGACGATCGGGTCGGAGACCTTCATCATCGTCGCCTTCAGGTGCACCGAGAACAGCACGCCCTGGGCCTTGGCCTCGGCGACCTGCGCCGTCAGGAACTCGCGCAGCGCGGCGACCCGCATCACGGAGGCGTCGACGACCTCGTCCTTCTGGACGGGTACGGACTCGTGCAGCACGGTGGTGGTGCCGTCGTCGCCGACGAGCTCGATGCGCAGCGCGCCGTCCTCGGCGATCACCACGGACTTCTCGGTGGAGCGGAAGTCGTTCTGGCCCATGGTCGCCACGCTCGTCCTGGAGTCGGCGGACCAGGCACCCATGCGGTGCGGGTGGGACTTGGCGTAGTTCTTGACCGAGGCGGGGGCCCGGCGGTCCGAGTTGCCCTCACGCAGGACCGGGTTCACGGCGGAGCCCTTGACCTTGTCGTAACGGGCGCGGATCTCGCGCTCCTCGTCGGTCTTCGGGTCGTCCGGGTAGTCCGGCAGCGCGTAGCCCTGGCCCTGCAGCTCGGCGACGGCGGCTTTGAGCTGCGGGATCGACGCCGAGATGTTCGGCAGCTTGATGATGTTGGCGGCGGGCGTCTTGGCCAGCCGGCCCAGCTCCGCGAGCGCGTCCGGGACGCGCTGGTCCTCCGTGAGGTACTCCGGGAACAGGGCGATGATGCGCCCGGCCAGCGAGATGTCGCGGGTCTCGACGGCGACACCCGCCTGCGAGGCGTACGCCTGGACCACCGGCAGGAAGGAATACGTTGCCAGGGCCGGGGCCTCGTCAGTGTGCGTATAGATGATGGTCGAGTCAGTCACCGGGTGCTCCGCTCCACGTCTGCAACATTGCTCGACATCAAGATATCTCCTGACCGACCTCGTCTCGACAGGGGTCCGGGACCAGTTTCGGGCGACCGGGACCCGGCGGCCGTCCGAGCGCATGCGGGCCACCGGGCAGCGCGGCGCGGAGACGGACCGGCGGCGGGCCGCACCGGCGGGGCGGCGGTCTCTGACCTGCTTCTTCCTCGACCGGCTCGCCCTGCGGGCGCGGTCCGTCCGGGTCGGCGGCCGGCCGGGTGCTGTCGAGCAGGCGGCCGGGACACCGCGGATCCCCCGGGCGTACGCTCCCCGCGAACGCCCCGGGCACGGGGCCCGGCGGGCTGCGGTGCGTCCCGGATCACGGCGGCGGACGCGCGACGGGCCATCCGGAGCGCACGGCCTGTCCCCGGCCGGACTTCACGGCCGTGCCCGGCCGGGATGGGCCGGTCGTCCGGAGCGCACGGCCTGCCCTCGCCCGGACTGAATGGCTTGCCCTCGGCCGGATTGAACGGCCTGCCCTCGGCCGGATTGAATGGCCTGCCCCGGCCGGACTGAACGCCCTCCCCGGCCGGAGCGAACGGCCTGCCCCGGCCGGGACGGTCGACGGCCGGCCGGACACACACCCGAGCGGACGGGCCCGTCGCGAGCGCCGGGTCAGTCGAGTCGGGCGGTGGCCATGTCGCCCGGCTCGAGGTCGCCGGTCCGCTGCTGGGGGATCAAGGCCCCGCCCTGCTGGAGCGCCACCGTACGGGCCGGAGCGGGGATGCGGATGCCCTCCGCGCGGTACCGCTTGTGCAGCCGCTTGATGAACTCGTGCTTGATCCGGTACTGGTCGCTGAACTCGCCGACGCCCAGGATCACCGTGAAGCCGATGCGGGAGTCGCCGAAGGTGTGGAACCGGATGATCGGCTCGTGGTCCGGCACGGCGCCCTCGACCTCGGTCATCGTCTCGGCGATGACCTCGTTGGTCACCCGCTCCACATGGTCCAGGTCACTGTCGTAGGCCACCCCGACCTGGACCAGGACGGTCAGCTGCTCCTCCGGCCGCATGAAGTTGGTCATGTTCGCCTTGGCGAGCTGGCCGTTGGGGATCACGACGAGGTTGTTGGAGAGGTTGCGGACGGTCGTCTGCCGCCAGTTGATGTCCTCGACGTAGCCCTCCTCGGCGCTGCTGAGGCGGATGTAGTCGCCGGGCTGGACGGTCTTGGACGCGAGGATGTGGATGCCCGCGAAGAGATTGGCGAGGGTGTCCTGAAGCGCCAGCGCGACCGCCAGACCGCCGACACCCAGGGCGGTGAGCATCGGGGCTATGGAGATCCCCAGCGTCTGGAGCACCACCAGGAAGCCGATCGCCAGGACCAGGATCCGGGTGATGTTGACGAAGATCGTGGCCGAGCCCGCGACCCCGGAACGGGACTGGGTGACCGTGCGCACCAGGCCGGCCACCACCCGCGCCGCCGACACCGTCGCGACGAAGATGAGCAGCACGGTGAGCACCTGGTTGGTGTGCTGCTGCACCGTCCGGGTCAGCGGCAGCACCGCCGCCGCGCCGGCCGCGCCGCCCACCACCGCGGCCCACGGCAGCACGGCCCGCAGCGCGTGCACGATGACGTCGTCGCCGCTCCAGCGGGTGCGGTCGGCGTGCCCGCCCAGCCAGCGCAGCAGCATGCGCAGCGCGAAGGCCGCCAGCAGGCCCGACGCCAGGGCGATGCCGGCGAAGACCAGATCGTCCGCGGTGAGGGCCCGGTTCACCGGTCACCTCCGGGAAGGAGAACTGCGGCGAACGCCGTCGCCGGCCGCCGGATGTGAAGTTTCGTCACGTCGTCACCTGTTCGTCCTGCGGGATGTTCCGCCGTGCCCGGCCCCGCCCTGACCTGCGGTCGGCACGACCGTTCATCCTGCCGCATTCCGCACGGGGTTTCGTACGCGGAGCGGGCCGGGCCGGGCCGGGGGGATTCCGCCAGGCACTGCGGGGCCTGCCGGCCAGTCAGACGACCTTCAGCCGTACCAGCGCGGCCAGCGTCAGCGCGCCCGGGAGCAGCGGCAGCCAGACCGTGATGACGCGGAAGGCCAGGACCACTGCCGTGGCCACCGCGGCCGGGCCGCCCGCCGCGACCAGCGCCATGACCAGCGCAGCCTCCACCGAGCCGATCCCGCCCGGGGTGGGGACCAGCGCGACGGCGACCGTCGCCGCCAGGTAGGCCACCGCCATGTGCGCGGGCGGCACGTCCAGCCCCATCGCCCGCCCCACCAGCACCAGGACGGCCGCCTGCAGCGCGGGGAAGGCGAAGGCCCCGCCCCACAGGGCCAGCGCCCGGGCCGGGCGGGTGTGCACCGAGCGGGCCTCGCCGAGCGCCGTCCGCAGGAAGGACAGCACGGCCGAGCGCACCCGCCGGACCAGGGTCAGCACGGCCACCGCGATGACGAGCACCACACCGGCACCGGCCAGCAGCGGGCCGAACGCCGTCTCGGGCACCAGCGTGCTCAGCCGCAACGCGTCCGGGAACGCGACGAGCAGGGCGCCCAGCAGGGCCACCCGGCCGACGCTCTCCGCCAGCAGATACAGCGCGAGAGCCGCCGAGGAACGGGTGAGCGGCAGCCCGCACACCGTCATGAACCGCAGGTTGACCGCGCTCGCGCCCAGCCCGGTCGGCAGCAGGTGGTTGGCCGCGCCCGCCGCGAACTGCGTGGCCAGCAGCCGCCGTCGGGGCAGCCGCTCGACGACCGCGCCCTGCCGGGTGCAGGCGGCGGCGACCCAGGTCAGACAGGTCGCGCCGATCGCGGCCAGCAGCCACGGCCACTCGGCGTGGCCCAGATGCGCGAACCCCTCGGCGAGGACCGACCGGTGCCGCACCGCGACCACGGTGACCAGCAGGAGCGGAAGCAGACACAGAATCTGACGCAGGCGGCGGACCGGGACGCGACGGGGGAGTCGTCCCGGGCGGATTTCGGGGAGTTGTACCGCTGTCACATCCGCAGAGGCTTCCCATGCCCCGCCAACGGCGGGTTGCGGACGTGCGGACGGCGTCTTACGTACGGGGAGCGGCTGGGAGGAGAGCGTCATCGGGGCCTTTGCGAGGGGAACGGGGAGACGGGGAGCGGGAAAAGGGGGATCGGGCCGATTGTGCGGGATGTCGGGGCGATGTGCGAGCACCTTGACCTCAAGATTGCTTGAGGTTCTAGGTTCTCTGTCATGAGTATGGAGACCACAGCGTGGACACAACTGCACAGCGTCATGACCGCCCAGGAGGAGCGTCGCCCCCTAGCCCGCGCCACCCTGCGCCGCATCGGAACGTTCGCCCGCCCGCACCGGCGCCGTATCGCCCTGTTCGTCCTGCTCGGGGTGGGGACCGCCCTGCTCGCCGTGGCGACCCCCGTCCTGGCCGGGAGAGTCGTCGACGCGATCGTCTCGAACGGCACCGAGGGCACCGTCGTACGCCTGTCCCTGCTCATCGCGCTGATCGCGGTGGCGGAGGCGGCGCTCGGCATCCTCGGCCGGAGACTGTCGGCGACGCTCGGCGAGAACCTCATCCTCGATCTGCGGACCGCCGTCTTCGACCATGTGCAGCGCATGCCCGTGGCGTTCTTCACACGCACTCGTACGGGCGCCCTGGTCTCCCGGCTCAACAACGACGTCATCGGCGCCCAGCGCGCGTTCAGCAACACCCTGTCCGGAGTGGTCAGCAACCTCGTCACGCTGCTGCTCACCCTCGCCGTGATGCTCACGCTGTCCTGGCAGATCACCCTGCTCGCGCTGGTGCTGCTGCCGGTGTTCGTGGTCCCGGCCCGGCGCATGGGCAGCCGTATGGCGCGCATGCAGCGGGAGGCGGCGACGCTGAACGCGGCGATGGGCACCCGGATGACCGAGCGCTTCTCCGCACCCGGCGCCACCCTCGTCAAGCTCTTCGGCCGCCCCGAGGAGGAGTCGGCGGAGTTCGCCGAACGCGCCCGCCGCGTCGCGGACATCGGCGTCCGGACGGCGACCGCCCAGGCCGCGTTCATCACCGCCCTCACCCTGGTCTCCGCGCTCGCCCTCGCCCTGGTCTACGGCCTCGGCGGCGCCCTCGCCCTGCGCGGCACCCTGGAGCCCGGCGCGGTCGTGTCCCTGGCCCTGCTCCTCACCCGGCTGTACGCGCCGCTGACCGCGCTCGCCGGGGCGCGGGTCGAGGTGATGAGCGCCCTCGTCAGCTTCGAGCGGGTCTTCGAGGTGCTCGACCTGAAGCCGCTCATCGAGGAGAAGCCGGACGCGCGACGGGTGCCCGACGGGCCCGTGGCGGTCGAGTTCGACCGCGTCCGCTTCGGCTACCCGTCCGCCGACAAGGTCTCCCTGGCGTCCCTGGAGGAGGTCGCCGCGCTCGACAAGCGGGGCGGTGACGAGGTCCTGCACGGCATCTCCTTCCGCGCGGAACCGGGGCAGACCGTGGCACTCGTCGGCTCCTCCGGCGCGGGCAAGTCGACCGTCGCGGGGCTGCTGCCGCGCCTGTACGACGTCGACGAGGGCGCCGTACGCGTCGGCGGCGTCGACGTCCGCGACCTGAGCGCCCGGTCCCTGCGGGAGACCCTCGGCATGGTCACCCAGGACGGGCACCTCTTCCACGACACCGTCCGCGCCAACCTGCTCCTGGCCCGCCCCGAGGCCACGGAGAGCGACCTGTGGGACGCCCTGCGCCGGGCCCGTCTCGACGACCTCGTACGGTCGTTGCCCGACGGTCTCGACACGGTGGTCGGCGAACGCGGCTACCGGCTCTCCGGCGGGGAACGCCAGCGCATGACCATCGCCCGGCTCCTGCTGGCCCGTCAGCGCGTCGTCATCCTCGACGAGGCCACCGCCCACCTCGACAACACCTCCGAGGCCGCCGTCCAGGAGGCACTCGCCGAAGCCCTCGACGGCAGGACGGCGGTCGTGATCGCCCACCGGCTCTCCACGGTCCGCACGGCCGACCAGATCCTGGTCGTCGAAGCCGGCCGCATCGTGGAACGCGGCACGCACGAGGAACTCCTGGCCGCGGGGGAGCGGTACGCGGAGCTGTACCGGACCCAGTTCGGCGAGGCGGAGAGCACGGTCGTGGACGAAACCGCCGCATGACACGCCTGTCCTCGGTGAACGGCTGCGGGCGCGCGTGCGTACCCCTGGCGAGTACTCCTGCCCGCCCGCGAGGGCGGGACGGTCCGCATCCGGAGAGACGACGTGTCCCAGCAGCAACCGCACGCACGACCCCACCGCCGGCCCCTGCCCCGCGCCCACCGGCTGCGCGCCGCCGCGCCGGCCGCCGCGCTGCTCATGCTCCCCCTGGTCACCGCCTGCGGCGGCGGTGACGACGCCGAGCCGGGCGCCGGCGGCAGGACGACGACGCCGAGCGGGTCCGCCGCTCCCGCCGCCGGGGTCGTCGCGCCGGCGAAGGTGGAGGTGATCGCCGGCCTGACCGGCTGCAAGGTGAAGATCCGCACCGAGGCGGACGAACTGCGCGAGGGCGTCTGCCACACCGCGAAGGGCGACTACCTCATCACCACCTTCCCCCAGGAGAAGCTCAAGAAGACCTGGCTGGAGGCGGCCCGGGTGTACGGGGGCACCTACCTCGTCGGCATGCGCTGGGTGGTGAGCGCCAAGCCGCAGATGCTGGAGCCCCTCCGCGCGAAACTCGGCGGCACGGTCACGACGTTGCGGGGCACCGGCCCGGGCCCGAGCACCTCCTGACGTCACCGCGTCCCGGGCCGGCACCATCCGCCGGCCCGGGACGTCTCATGACACCTCACTTCCGGTTTTGCCTGGCCGGGGTCATGATGGGGCGACTCGGCACATGAGCCGCCCCACCTGTGTCGGCATTGAAGAGTGAGTTCATCGTGGTCGCCACCTTTCGTCGCCATTCGCTCGCGGGCGAGATGCTGGTGCTCCAGCTCGCCATCGTCGTGGTGGTGCTGCTGGCGGTCGCCGCGGTCTCGCTCGCCCAGTCGCAGGCCACCTTCAACCGGGTCGAGGGACGCCGGGTGAGCGCGCTGGCCGAACAGCTGGCCGCCAACCCCCTGGTGCGCAGCCAGCTGGTGCGTCCCGCGCCGGGGGAGGCGCTCGCCCCGCTGGTGCTCGCCACGCAGGCGCAGTCCCAGGTGACCTCGGTGACGGTGGCCGACGCCGCCGGCCGGATCATCAGCTCCACGAACCCCACGGTGGTCGGCGAGCGGCTGCCCCAGGAGCCGGGCGCCGACCAGGCGCGGGGCTGGTCGGGGCAGCTGACGCTGGACGGCAACCGCGAGCTGGCCGCCCAGGTCCCCGTCCTCGGGGCGACGGAGCAGAACCTCGGCCGGATCCTCGGCACGGTGATGATCGGTGAGGCCGACCCGACCGTCTGGCAGCGGCTCAGCGGCGCCTCCTCGTATCTGCTCGCCTATCTGGGCATCGCCAGCGGGCTCGGCGTGGCCGGTTCCTGGCTGCTCGCGCGGCGGGTGAAGCGGCAGACCCTCGGGCTGGAGCCGGGGGAGATCGCGGGGCTCGCCGAGCACCGGGAGGCGATGCTGTACGGGATCGCCGAGGGCGTCATCGCCCTGGACCCGCAGCACCGGCTCACCCTCGTCAACGACATGGGCCGCCGCCTGCTGGACCTGCCCGAGGACTGCGTCGGCCAGAGCCTGGACGGCCTGGGCATCGACGGACGGCTGCGCGACGTGCTGGCCGGCACCGCCGCGGGCGAGCGGGACGAGGTCGTCGTCCGCCACGGCCGGGTCCTGGTGATGAACCGGATGACCGTCACCAAGGACGGCCGGCTCCTCGGCTCGGTCACCACGCTGCGCGACCGCACCGAACTGGCCCGCCTGGAGCGGGAGATCGGCTCCTTCCGCAGCTCCTCGGAGCTGTTGCGGGCGCAGGCGCACGAGTTCGCCAACCAGCTGCACACCATCTCCGGGCTGATCCAGATCGGCGAGCAGGACGAAGTCGTGCGCTACATCCGCGCGTTGAACCAGCGCCGCCAGTCGCTGGACGTCACCCTCAGCCGCCGCGTCCGGGACACCGCGGTGGCCGCGCTGCTGATGGCGAAGGCGTCCCTCGCGGCCGAACGCAAGGTCAGCCTGCGCATCTCGGACGACACCGCGCTGGAGCGGCTGGCCCCGGAGGACGCCGCCGACGTGGCGACCGTGGTGGGCAACCTCGTGGACAACGCCGTCGACGCCGCGGCCCACGCCGGGGAACGCTGGGTCGAGGTGGCGCTGCGCCAGGACGCCTCCAGTGTGGAGATCGTGGTCCGCGACTCGGGGCCGGGCGTTGCTCCCGAACTGGCCCGCGAGGTGTTCTCGCACGGCTTCACCACCAAGGCCGCGCGGGAGGGCGAGCGCGGTATCGGACTGGCCCTGACCAAGCTGGTCTGCGAACGGCACGGGGGAGAGATCTCGGTGGCCAACACCCCCGACGGGGCCGTGTTCACCGCACGCATGACCGTCAGCCACCTCCCCGAAGCGGTGGCGGAAGGAGCGGCCCCATGACCGCAACGCGCGACATGACCACGCGAGCCGAGGCGGGCACGATCGACGTCCTCGTGGTCGACGACGACTTCATGGTGGCCCGGGTCCACCGCGCGTTCGTCGAACGCGTCGAGCCGTTCCGGGTCGTCGGCGTCGCCCACACCGGCGCACAGGCGATCGAGGCCGTGGACGAACTGCGCCCCGACCTCGTCCTGCTCGACCTGTATCTCCCCGACCTGTTCGGCCTCGACGTCATCCCCCGGCTGCGCACCGCGGGCCACGACTGCGACGTCATGGTCATCAGCGCCGCGCAGGAGGCCGACACGGTCCGCGGCGCCGTCCGGCAGGGAGTCGTCGACTACCTCCTGAAACCCTTCGACTTGGAGGACCTGCGGCCCCGCCTGGAGCGCTACGCCGCCCAGCGGGGCCGGCTGCTCACGGCGGTGGTGCGCGGCCAGGCCGACATCGACCGGGTGCTGGCCGGAGCCGGCGTCCCCGCACCGGCTCCCGCGCTGCCCAAGGGGATGAGCGTGGAAACCGCCGAACTCGTCGAGCGGGCCCTGCGCGAGGCGGACGGCACCCTGTCCGCCTCCGAGTGCGCCGCGCTGACCGGCGTGTCCCGCGTGAGCGCCCGCCGCTACCTGGAGTACTTCCACGGCACGGGCAGCGCGGAGGTGTCCCTGCGCTACGGCGTCGCGGGCCGGCCCGAACGGCGGTACGCCTGGCGGGCGTGATCCGCCGGTCCCCGGCGGGCCGTCGACCGCCGTCTACGGCCCGCCGTCGCCCCGCGGAGGTGCCGGGGCCGGCAAGGGGGAGGGCGCGGGGACCGGGACGGAGACCGGCGCGACGGAGCCGCTTCGGCCCTCCGGCATCGAGACGCCCGGCCGCTCAGTCGTGTCCTCCGCGATCTTCACGGTGTACCGGCCCGGACTCTGGTCACGCCACTGCCCCGATTCCCGGCCGGTGGCGGTGGCGACGGTCAGGGGGAGCACCACGGCACCGGTGAGGGCCAGGATCCAGCCGAGGACGGGGCTCAGGAGTGTGCCGACGGTCCGGTGGTGGGTGTCGTGGTAGGCCAACTGTCGTCCCGGTGGTTCGACTCGACATCGTGTACTGCCCCCATGGGACCCACTGTCGCAGCCGCCGCCGGGCCAGAGGAATCTTGAAACTTGAAGCCCCACGCGTTGCACAGAAGTTTCACAGTGACGGTCAGGGCTGGTGGGTCAAGTAGCCGCCCATGGCGGTGAAGTACTCGGTCGCGGGCAGCTCCCGGCCGTCCTCGGTCCGCACGCGCGTGAGGGCCAGGCCGTGGTTGCGGCCGGTGCGGGCGTCAGACCCGGCGACGATCACCACACCCTCGCCCTCGCGGTAGAAGACGCGGCCGGGCGTGCCGCCGTACCGCCCCTGCGAGACGACGGCGGCCAGGACCTCCAGGCGCTTGCCCTTGTGGAAGGTGAAGGCGCTGGGGTACGGCTCGGACTGGGCGCGGACCAGCCGCTCCAGGTCCTCGGCCGGCCAGGTCCAGTCGATGCGGCTGTCCTCGATGGACCGCTTGTGGAAGAAGCTGGCCCGGGAGCGGTCCTGCGGGGTGAACTCCGTCCGGCCGGAGGCGATGAGGCCGAGCGCGCCGATGGTGACGGGGGCGATGAGGCCGACGGTCTTGTGGAACAGGTCGGTCGCGGTGTCGGTCGGCCCGACCGGCACCGCCTCCTGTCGCACGATGTCGCCGGCGTCGAGTTCGTCGTTCATCATGTGCGCGGTGACGCCCACTTCGGGTTCGCCGTTGATCAGCGCCCAGATCAGCGGTGAGAAGCCGGCGTACTTCGGCAGCAGTGAGTCGTGCACGTTCAGCGTGCCGTGGCGCGGCAGGTCGAAGATGCGCGGCGGGATCCACGTACGCCAGTTGTTGGCCACGATGATGTCCGGGTCGGCGTCCTTCAGACGCTCGAACAGCTCGTCGTCGTCAGGGCGGTTGCGGATCACGACCGGTACGCCGTTCTCCTCGGCGAGGTCGGCGACCGAGTCGCTCCAGATCTTCTCGTAGGCGTGCTCGCTCTTGGGGTGCGTCACGACCAGGACCACGTCGTGCTCGGAGTCCAGGAGGGCTTGCAGGGTGCGGTGCCCCCAGGTCTGGTAACCGAACATGACGACCCGCATGGGGTTCCTCCTCGCAGCAGGGAATGGCCGCAGTCAGTAAAGCAAGGCTTACCTAAGTGGTCAACGGGGCGGGTTTGCACGGGTGTTGGCGATCGCCCTGCCGGGCGGGAATCCGTTTTGCCTATGGACAGCCCTGTGGGATGAGCTTAGCCTTACCTAAGTTTTGGGCGGTGCCTCTTTCGGCGTGCCCGACTTCGTACGATGGGAGTGACATGGCACAGGCTCGTCCTGGCGACGCCCCTTTGATCCACGACCTCATTGGCATCGGCTTCGGGCCGTCCAACGTGGCCATGGCGATCGCGCTCAGCGAGCACAACGCCGGCGGGGGCGAGGCGGTCTCCGCTCATTTCTTCGAGCAGCAGCCGCGCTTCGGCTGGCACCGGGGCATGCTCATCGACGACGCGACCATGCAGGTGTCCTTCCTCAAGGACCTGGTGACGCTCCGGAACCCGGCGAGCGAGTACAGCTTCCTGTGCTACCTCAAGAGCAAGGGCCGGCTGATCGACTTCATCAACCACAAGAACCTCTTCCCGCTGCGGGTGGAGTTCCACGACTACTTCGAGTGGGCCGCGGGCCAGGTCGACGGCATGGTCTCCTACGGCCACGAGGTCGTCGGCGTCATGCCCGTCGTGCGCGACGGCGTGGTGGAGTACCTGGACGTGACGGTCCGGTCGGGGGAGGGCCTGGAGGTCCACCGGGCCCGCAACCTCGTCCTGGGCACCGGCCTGCGCCCTCTCATGCCAGAAGGCGTCGAGCGCGGCGACCGCGTCTGGCACAACTTTGAACTGCTCGGCAGGGTCGACGCGTTGGAGGGCACCGCGCCCTCCCGGTTCGTCGTCGTGGGCGCCGGGCAGAGCGCCGCCGAGAACGTCGCCTATCTGCACCGGCGCTTCCCCGAGGCCGAGGTCTGCGCCGTCTTCTCCCGCTACGGCTACAGCCCCGCCGACGACAGCGCCTTCGCCAACCGGATCTTCGACCCCGAGGCCGTCGACGCGTTCTTCGCGGCGCCGAAGGACGTCAAACGCCGGCTGATGGACTACCACGGCAACACCAACTACTCCGTGGTGGACATCGACTTGATCGACGACCTGTACCGGCAGATGTACCAGGAGAAGGTCCTCGGCACCGAGCGCCTGCGCTTCCTCAACGTCTCCCGGCTCACCGGTGTCACTCAGGCGCCGGACAAGGTCAGGGTCGCCGTCACGTCCCTCGTCAGCGGCGAGGAGACCCTCCTGGACGCGGACGTCGTGGTGTTCGCCACCGGCTACAGCCCCGCCGACCCCGTCGGCCTGCTCGGCGAGGTGGCCGACCGCTGTCTGCGGGACGACGAGGGCCGGGTCCGCGTCGAGCGCGACTACCGCATCGCCACGGAGCAGGATCTGCGGTGCGGCATCTACCTCCAGGGCGGCACCGAGCACACGCACGGCATCACCTCGTCCCTGCTGTCCAACACCGCCGTCAGGGTCGGCGAGATCCTCGACTCGCTCCTCGACCGCGGCCGCAAGTCCGCTTCCGACGCGGCCCGGACGGTCGCCGACGGGACGGGCCGTACGGCGCGTTAGTCCACCCACCCGGCAGGCACAACAGCGCAGATCAAAGGGATGACGTACGTCGACATGGGCACGATCGCAGTGGAACGCCCCGCGTACACGGCCACAACCAGGGTCCGCCGACGGCGAGTTGTGGGTCTCGGCGCGCTGGTGCTGGTCCTCGTGGCCGCGGGGGCGGTGTCGTTGGCCGTCGGGGCGCGCGCGTTGAGCCCCGGCGAGGTCTGGCACGGACTGTTCGCGGCACCGGAGCCCGACCAGCGGCTCACCGAGATCCGGCTCATCGTGGAGACCGTGCGGGTGCCACGGACGGTGCTCGCGATCGTGGCGGGCATCGCCCTGGGAGTCGGCGGCGCGCTGATCCAGGGGTACACGCGCAACCCGATCGCCGACACCGGCCTGCTGGGCGTGAACGCCGGGGCCTCGTCCGCCGTGGTGACCGTGATCGCCGTGTTCGGGCTCTCCGACCCGTTCCAGTACATCTGGTTCGCGTTCCTCGGGGCGGCGGTCGCCGGGGTCGTGGTGTTCGGGCTGGCCAGCATCGGACGCGGTGCCGGGAACCCGCTGACGCTGGCCCTCGCCGGGCAGGGAGTCACCGTGTTCCTCGCGGCGATGACCACGGCGATCGCGCTGTCGGACCAGAAGTCGCTGAACGCGCTGCGGTTCTGGAACGCGGGCTCCGTGGCCGGCGTCGGATTCGGCGTCATCTGGCCGGTGACCGGGTTCATCGCGGCCGGACTGGTACTGGCCCTGATCACACTGCCCGCCATCAACCTGCTCAACCTGGGCGACGACGTGGCGCGCGGGCTCGGGGTGAACATCGCGCTGAGCCGGACCGTCGGCATCACCGCCATCACCCTGCTGGCGGGCGCCGCCACGGCCGCGTGCGGGCCCATCGCGTTCCTCGGACTCATGGTGGCCCATGTGGCCCGGTATCTGACGGGGCCCGACTACCGCTGGCTGGTGCCGTACGCGGGCCTGCTCGGCGCGATCGTGCTCCTGGTCTGCGACATCGCGGGCCGCCTGGTGGTGCGGCCGAGCGAGCTGGACGCGGGGGTCGTCGTCGCCCTGCTGGGCGCCCCGTTCTTCGCGGCGCTGGTGTGGCGCGGAAAGTTCAAGAGCACATGAACAGGACAGGCATGAAGCCGCGCACGAACAGGACGGACATGAAGCCGTCGGTGGCGCCGGGCGTGCGGCTCGGCCAGGTGTCGTTCGTGTGGCGGCCCTGGATCGTGTGCGTCTCACTGCTGCTCGCGGCGGCGACGTTCCTGGTGTTCTGTCTGTCCATCGGCGTAGGGGAGTTCCCCATCGGACTGCCCCAGGTGGTCGCCACGGTCTTCGGCCGGGGCGAGCGGGTCGACGAGTTTGTGATCATGGACCTGCGGATGCCGCGGGCCCTGGCCGGGCTCGTCGTGGGCGTCGCGCTGGGGGTGTCCGGGGCGCTCACTCAGTCCATCGCCCGCAATCCGCTGGCCAGTCCGGACGTCCTCGGGATCACGGGCGGCGCCGGCGCGGTCGCGGTGTTCCTGGTGACGGTGTCCGGCGGGACGGCCACGGCGATCGTCAGCTCGGTGGGCCTGTCGGCGGCGGCCCTCCTGGGCGGTCTCGGCACGGGCCTGCTGGTGTACTTCCTCGCCTGGCGGCGCGGGATCGACGGCCTGCGGCTCATCCTCATCGGCATCTCGGTGAGCGCCGTGATGGAGGCCCTCACGACCTGGCTGCTGGTCACGGCCGACATCAGGGACGTCGCCCAGGCCCAGGCATGGCTGGTCGGCTCGCTGGACGACCGGTCGTGGGGCGAGGTCCAGGTGGCCCTGTGGGGCACGCTCGTCCTGCTGGTCGTCGTGGCGGGCGCCGCGTTCCAGTTCAAGCCGATGCACCTCGGTGACGACGTCGCCGCGGGCCTGGGGGTCCGTTACGGGGCCGTGCGGGCGGTCCTGCTGCTGTGCGCGGTGCTGCTGGCCGGCGTGGCGGTGAGCGCGGCGGGCCCGGTCCCGTTCGTGGCGCTGGTGGCACCGCAGGTGGCGATGCGGCTGGCGCGCTGCCCGACGCCGCCCCTGGTGGCCTCCGCACTGGTCGGTGCGCTGCTGCTGACCGGCGCGGACCTGGTCGCGCGCACGGCACTGCCCGTCAGTCTCCCGGTCGGCGTGGTCACCGCGGCGATCGGCGGCCCCTTCCTCGTGTACCTGCTGGTACGGGCGAACCGCAGATAGCTGATACAAAGTCAGGCAAACCTAAGTAAGGGGGCCTTGTGGTCACTCAGTCCGTCACCGGGGCCGAGCCCGAGTCCGATCAGACCTCACGGCTGGCCGCCAGGGGCGTCACGGTCGGGTACGGCGCCCGGACCGTCATCGACGATCTCGACGTGGCGATACCCCCCGGCGTGATCACCACCATCATCGGCCCCAACGGCTGTGGGAAATCGACCCTGTTGCGGACCCTGTCCCGGCTGCTCAGACCGTCCAGGGGGACGGTCGTGCTGGACGGTGACGACATCGCCCGGCTCAGGACCAGGGACGTGGCGAGGAAGCTCGGCCTGCTGCCGCAGGCGCCGGTCGCGCCCGAGGGGCTGACGGTGGCCGACCTGGTCGCCAGGGGCCGCCATCCGCACCAGAGCTGGCTGCGGCAGTGGTCCTCGGACGACGCCGACGTCGTGGCGCGCGCGCTGGCCATGACCGGCGTGTCCGACCTGGCCGACCGCCCGGTCGACGCGCTGTCCGGCGGGCAGCGGCAGCGCGTCTGGATCTCGATGACCCTGGCCCAGGGCACCGATCTGCTGCTGCTGGACGAGCCGACCACCTATCTCGACCTGGCGCACGCGATGGAGGTGCTCGATCTGGTCGACGATCTGCACGAGTCGGGCCGCACCGTGGTGATGGTGCTGCACGACCTCAATCTGGCCGCGCGCTACAGCGACAACCTCGTCGTGATGCGGGCCGGGTCGATCCTGGCGCAGGGCCATCCCCGTGACGTGCTGACCGCCGAGTTGCTGCACGAGGCGTTCGGGCTGAACGCCAAGGTCATCGACGACCCGGTGGGCGACCGGCCGCTCATCGTCCCGATCGGCCGCACGCACGTCCAACTCGACCAGTCCGCCATATAGTTACCTAAGTAAGGCTAGGCTTGCCTTACTGACTTGCGATACGGTTTGCCTGCCCTTACCCGGGGCGTAGTGGACCGTGCGGAATGCAAGGGGATTGACGGATGCTCCTCCACAGAACGACGCGCAGGAAGCCCCGGCGGCGGGTCGCGGCACTCGTCTTGGCCGCCACGCTGGGCGTCGGCCTCCTCGCGGGGTGCGGTTCCGGATCCGACGCGGCGGACAAGGGCGGCGACACCTCCTCGACCGCCGCGGCCGGCGCCTTCCCGGTCACCGTGGAGCACGCGTTCGGCACCACCGAGGTCACCGAGGCCCCGAAGCGGGTCGTCACCGTCGGCTACACCGACGACCAGAGCGTCCTGGCGTTCGGCATCAAGCCGGTCGGCATGACCGACCAGTACCCGAACCCGGCGGGCAAGAGCCCCGACATCAACACCCAGTGGCCCTGGGTGAAGGACAAGTGGGGCGCCGCCAAGCCCGAGGTCATCATGAAGAACGGTGACTCCGGCCCCAACTACGAGAAGATCGCCGCCCTGCGCCCGGACCTGATCATCGCGGTCTACTCCGAGATCGACCGGGCCGGTTACGACAAGCTCTCCCGGATCGCGCCGACGGTGGCCCGCACCAAAGCCGAGAAGGAGCCGTTCAGCGCCCCCTGGCAGGACAACGCCCTGCACATCGCCAAGGCACTCGGCAAGGCCGAGGAGGGCGAGAAGAGGGTGCGGGACATCCAGGCCAAGCTCGACACGGCCAAGAAGGCACACCCCGAACTCGCGAAGCAGAAGGCCGTCGTCCTGTCCTGGTACGAGAACTCGGTGGCGCCCTTCACCTCCACCGACGTGCGCGGCCGGCTCGTGACGGGCATCGGCTTCCAGTACCAGACCGAGATCGACAAGGTCGCGGGCGGCAGCTTCTACACCAAGCTCTCGCCCGAGCGCGTCGACCTGGTCGACGTCGACCACATCTTCGTGATCAACGACAAGGCCGACACGGCGGCGCTGAAGAAGTTCAAGCTGTTCGCCAACCTGGACGCCGTGAAGAAGGGCGACGTGTCCTACCTGCTGGACAGCGAGGGCCCGGCGGTCGGCGCGGCCATCTCCCAGGGCACCCTGCTGTCCATGCCGTACGCCGTCGACGAGCTCGTGAAGTCGGCGGCCGAGTAGCGATGCCGGTCACCGAGTCCCGTCCTTCGCCCGCCCGGGTCGCGGCGTGAGCCCGACCGCCATCCGCCCCGCCCCGGCGGCCCTGCACACGGCGACCGGACGCGAGGCCACCCGATGGGTCACGGCGCACTGCCGCGAGATGCCCTGGCTGTCGGCGGCCACCGTGCTCACCACGGTGGCCGGCGCGGCGCTCCAGGTGCTCCCCGTCCTGCTGCTCGGCCGGGTCGTCGACGGCGTGGTCGAGGGTGAGTCGCGCTCGGTCCTGGTCACCATCGGGGTGCTGATCGGGGCCGCCGCGCTGCTCGGCGCGGCGGCCACCGCGGTGTCGACGTATCTGATCGGCCGGCTGGGCGCCGATCTGCTGGCACGGCTGCGGGAGGGGGCGGTCCGGGCGGTACTGGGCATGCCGAGCGCCCGTGTCGAACAGGTCGGCCGGGGCGACGTGCTCTCCCGGGTCGGCGACGACGTGGCCGTCATCTCCAAGGGCATCCGTACCGCCATCCCGACGGTGTTCTCGGCCGGAGTGCTGGTCACCATCGCCACGTTCGGCATGTTCGGCCTGGACTGGCGGCTCGGACTGGCGGGCGCCGGCGCGCTGCCCGCCTACGCGCTCGCCCTGCGCTGGTACCTGCCCCGCTCCGCGCCGCTCTACCGCAGGCAGCGGGTGGCCCAGGCCGACCGCGCCCAGGCGTTGATCAGCGGTCTGAACGGGATCGACACGGTCCGCGCGTACCGCCTGGAGGCCGCCTTCCGCGAGAAGGTCACCCGCGAGTCCTGGCGCGTGCGCGACCTCGGTATCGAGGTGTTCCGGTTCTTCGGCCGGTTCGTCGGCCGGGAGAACCGCGCCGAGTTCATCGGGCTGGTCCTGATCATCGTGGTGGGATACGCCCTGCTGGAGGCCGGCGCGGCCACCCTGGGCGAGGTGTCGGCGGCCCCGCTGCTGTTCCACCGGCTGTTCGGCCCCCTCGGCCTGATCATGTTCACCTTCGACGAGGCGCAGAAGTCGGGCGCGAGCCTGACCCGGCTGGTCGGCGTGCTGGGGGAGGCCGGTGAGGGCCGGCTGGTGGGTGACCCGGCCGTCGCGCCGGCGGACACCGAACCGCTGCCGGTGACGGTGCGGGGGCTGACGTTCCGCTACCCCGGCGCCGAGGAACCGGTGCTCAGAGACGTCGATCTGACGATCCCGGCCGGGGATTCGCTCGCGCTGGTGGGTGCGACGGGCGCGGGCAAGACGACCCTGGCCGCGCTGATCGCGGGCATCGGGACTCCCGACGCCGGGTCGGTACGCATCGGCGCGACGGACCTGGCAGGGCTGGACGAGGCCGGGGCGCGGGCCCTGGTGAGCATCCTGACGCAGGAGACCCATGTGTTCTCCGGCCCGCTCGCCGACGACCTGCGACTGTCCGCGCCCGGGGCGAATGACACCGAACTGACCGAGGCGCTGCGCACGGTCGGTGCCGGCGCATGGGTCCAGGCGCTGCCCGACGGGCTGCGCACCACGGTCGGCGAGGGCGGTGAGCGGCTGGACGTCACCAAGGTCGCCCAGATCGCCCTGGCGCGGCTGGTGCTGGCCCGCTCGCCCGTGGTGGTGCTCGACGAGTCCACCGCGGAGGCCGGCAGCGAGGGCGCCGCCGAGCTGGAACGCGCGGTCCTGGCCGCGTGCGCGGGCCGGACCACCCTGTTCGTGGCGCACCGGCTGACCCAGGCGATGGCGGCGGACCGGATCGCCGTGCTGGACGCGGGCCGCGTCGTCGAGCAGGGCACACACGACGAGTTGGTCGCTCTGGACGGCCGGTACGCACGGCTGTGGCAGGCATGGCGCGAGGGCAGTTAGGCGAGCCCGAGGCACGTTGGGCTTACTTTGGTCTCCTTGAAAGGGTGCTGAGTCTTCGATGATGGAACCGAGCGCTCGTCTCGTACGGCTTTCCCCCGCACGCCTGGCCGGTGTACGCCGGCGGACCGGCGACCGTTCCGACAGGACGATCACCGAAGCCTGCGCGATCGGGCTGTCGTACTGGACGACGGGCCAGAGCCCCGACGGCATCGCCCTCACCCCCGGCAGCCTGTTCGCCGATGTCCTCGGATGGGTCGACAACGGCGGGACCGGGCCCGGCGACTGGGAGGTCGGCGCGGACGGCCGGAGCATCACCGTGCCCGACGGCGTCGCGGCGGCCGAGGCGCAGCTCGCGCTGGACGACCTGGCCGACTTCCCGGACCGGCCCCTCGGCAGCATCGGCCCGTCCAGTGCGGCGGCCAGACTCGAACTCCTGGCCCGGTGGAACGACACCGACGCCGACCGGATCCGACCCACCATCGTCGAGATGTTCCACGAGCAGGCGCGGACCCGGCCGGACGCCGTCGCCATCGTCGACGAGCGCCGTTCACTGACCTACCGTCAAACGGCCGAGCACGCCGCTCAGTTGGCCCACCGTCTGATCGAGCGCGGCCTCGGCCGCGAACAGGTCGTCGGCATCTCCCTGGGCCGCTCCGCCGAGATGGTCATCGGCCTGCTCGCCGTGCTCCAGGCCGGGTGCGCGTTCGTGCCGCTCGATCCGCAGTGGCCCGCCGCGCGCCGGGCCGTGGTCATCGAGGACGCCCGGGTCGTCGTCCAGCTCAACCACTCGGGCGAGCACGACCTGGCCGAACCGCCGGCCGTGGCCGTCGACCTCGACGACTGGCGCCACGGCTCCCACCCCACCGGGGGAACCGGCGTCACCGTCCGCGGTGACGCCCTCGCGTATGTGATCTTCACCTCCGGCTCGACCGGACGGCCCAAGGGCGCCATGATCCGGCACGAGGCGATCAGCGAGCGCCTGCTGTGGCAGGTGAACGAGATCCTGGGCTTCGGCCCCGACGACGCCTCGCTGTTCAAGGCGCCGCTGTCCTTCGACATCTCCGTCAACGAGATATTCCTGCCGCTGGTGTCCGGCGCCCGGCTGGTGGTGCTGCGCCCCGGCGGCGAACGCGACCCGCACCATCTGCTGAGCGTCATCGCCGAACAGCGCGTCACCTTCACCTATGTGGTGTCGTCCATGCTGGACGTGCTGCTGGAGATCGCCGGCGACTCCGGCCGGCTCGACAGCCTCAGGCACGTGTGGTGCGGCGGCGAGGTGCTGACCCCGGAGCTGTACGAGCGGTTCCGCACCAAGCTCGACATCCCCATGTACCACGGCTACGGCCCGGCCGAGACGACCATCGGCGTCTCCCACGTCATCTACCGGGGAGAGGCGGAGCGCCTGTCGACGTCCATCGGCAAGGCCAACCCCAACACCCGGCTGTACGTCCTGGACGAGGAGCTGCGCCCGGTCCCCGTCGGGGTCGGCGGCGAACTGTACGTGGGCGGGTTCCTCCTGGGGCGCGGCTACGTGGGCGCGCCCGGTCTGACGGCCTCACGGTTCGTCGCCAACCCCTTCGCGAACGACGGCTCCCGCCTCTACCGCACCGGCGACCTCGCCCGATTCGCCCCGGACGGCTCCCTGGACTTCCTCGGGCGTGCCGACAACCAGATCAAGATTCGCGGCATGCGGCTGGAGACCGAGGACGTCGAGGCCGGCCTCGCGGAGCACCCCGGCGTACGCCACACCTGCGTCGTCGCGCGGAAGAACACGGCGGGCGGCACCTACCTGGTGGGCTACGTCATCCCGGCCGCCGGCCGCGAGGACCTGCGGGCCGACGAGGTCAAGGCGTGGGCCGTCGAGCACATGGTCGCGTACATGGTGCCCGCCCACATCGTCGTGCTCACGGAGTTCCCCCTCACCGCCAACGGCAAGCTCGACCGCAACGCCCTGCCGGAACCCGTGATCGGCACGGGCACGCTGCTGCGGCCCACCACCGACAACGAGCGCGCGGTGTGCGCCGCGGTCGCGGCGGTGCTGCGGCTCGAAGAGGTCGGCGTCGACCAGGACTTCTTCCAGCTCGGCGGCGACAGCATCCTGGCGATCTCGCTGCTGACCGCGCTGCGGGAGGCGGGCCTCTACGTCACGGCACGGCAGATCTTCACCCACAGCACCGTGGGAGCCCTGGCCGCGGTCGCGAGCCGGGAGGACGTCTCCACCGTCGACCACCGCGATGTCGCGACCGGGTCCGTCGTGGGCTCGCCCATCGTGCGGTGGCTCGGCGAGACCACCGCCGCGATCGACGGCTTCGTACAGTCCGTCGTGCTGAACACCCCGCCGGACCTGACCGCCGACGCGCTCGACGAGATCCTCACCGCCCTGGTCCGCCGGCACGACATGCTGCGCGCCAGGCTGGTGCGCGCAGAGCGCTGGGGCTTTGACATCCCGGAGCCGGACCGGGCCGTCGCCGGCTGGCAGGAGAGCGACCGGCCGCTCGACGCGTGCGTCGCCCTCGCCACCGGCGCCCTGGATCCCGACAACGGCGTGATGCTGCGCGCCGTCTGGCGCCGGGCGGCACGGCAGCTGGTCCTGGTCGCCCATCACGTGGTGATCGACGGCGTGTCCTGGCGGATCCTGATGGACGACCTGGCCACGGCCTGGCGGCAGTTCACCTCCGGTACCCCGGTCGAACTGCCCCCCGTGGGCACGTCCTTCCGGCGCTGGACGCACCTGCTGGAGCGCGCCGCGTTCGACGCGGACAGCTCCTACTACCGGCGCCCGCTGCCCGCAGCGGACCAACCGGTGGGCAGGCGCGCGCTGTCCGACGCCGACACCGTCGCCACGGAGCGACTGCGGACCGTCTCGGCCGGCCCGGAGATCACGGCCGCCCTGCTGGGCGAGATCCCCGCGAAGTTCCACACGGGCGTCAACGACGTCCTGCTGACCGCACTCGCCGTCGCACTCGCCCGGTGGCGCCGCGACCTCGGACAGGACCAGACCTTCGCGCACATCGAACTGGAAGGCCACGGCCGCGAAGCACAGTTCGTGGCGCCCTCCGCCGGCTTCGAGCCCGAACTGTCACGGACCGTCGGCTGGTTCACGACCCTCTTCCCGGTCACCGTCGACCCCGGCCCGGCGGCCGCCGACTTCACCTCCCCCGCCTACCTGACCGCCGCCCTCAAGGCCGTCAAGGAAGACCTCGCCCGGGTCCCGGACAACGGCGTCTCCTACGGTGCCCTGCGGTACCTGACCGACACCGAGTTCGACGCCCCGGCCCCCCAGGTCCTCTTCAACTACCTCGGCCGCTTCGCCGCGGGCGAGCCGGGCGACTGGCAACTCGCGCGGGCCACCGGTCAGTTGGGCGAGAAGCGGGATCCCCGCATGCGCCTGCCGCGCGCCCTGGAGTTCAACGCGATCGCCGAACCGGCCCCGACCGGCGCGTACGACCTGGTCACCACCATCTCCTGGCCCGACGGCATGTTCACCGACGAGGACATCGCCACCATCGGAGGCTACTTCCGGGACGCCCTGGCCCAACTGGCCGCACTCGACCCGCACGGCGGCCACTCGCCCAGCGACTTCGGCCTCGTGCCGCTCACCCAGGCCGACGTCGACGCCCTCGACGGCCCGGCGCTGCGGGACATCCTGCCGCTGACACCGCTGCAGGAGGGCCTGTACTTCCACTCCGTCTTCGACGACGACTCGGCCGGCGCCTACGTCGAACAGCAACTGCTCACCCTGGACGGCGAGGTGGACGCCGACCGGCTCGCCGCCGCGGCCACCCGGCTGCTCACGCTCTACCCGAACCTCGCCGCGCGCTTCGTGGCCCTCGCCGACGGCCGCGTGGTCTCCGTGCTGGAGAGCGGCGTCGAGGCGCCCTTCACCACCCTGGACCGCCCCGGCATCACCGACGCCGAGCTGCGCGACCTGGCCGAGCGGGACCGCCGCGCCGGATTCGACCTGGCCACGGGTCCGCTGATGCGGTACACCCTGGTCCGCTCGGGCCCCGGCCGGAACGTCCTCGTACAGACCGTGCACCACATCATCGCCGACGGCTGGTCGGTGCCGCCGATGCTCCACGCCCTGCTCGCCGAGTACCACGCGCCCGGGACCGTCCGCCCGGTCGGCGGCTTCTCCGACTACGTGGCCTGGCTCGCCGGACGGGACGCCGACGAGAGCGACCGGGTGTGGCGCGAGCAGCTCGCGGAGCTGCCCGGCCCGTCGCTGGTCGCCGAGGGCCACACCCCGTCCGACCGGTTCGCCGACACCGCCGTGCGCCCGGACCAGGACATCGACGCGGCCGCACGGTCGGCCGGCGTGCCCCTGAGCGTGGCCGTGCACAGCGCCTGGGCGGTGACGCTGGGCGGCATCCTGCACGGACAGGACGTGGTGTTCGGCTCCACGGTGTCCGGCCGCGACGCGGACGTGCCCGGCATCGAGGACATGGTGGGCCTGTTCATCAACACGATCCCCGTCCGCGCCCGTTGGACCGCCACCACCACCGCCCGCGACCTGCTCGCCTCGGTGCGGGAACACCAGGGTGCGGTCCTGCCGCACCAGCACGTCTCCCTGGCCAGGATCGGCCGCCAGGCCGACGCCGCCTCCCTGTTCGACACCCTCGTGGTGTTCGACGTCGCGACCGACGTGGCCGCACTGCACCGGCCCGGCGACACCCTGGTCGTCACCGGCCTCGTCAACGAGGGCGCACCGCACTACCCGCTGACCCTGGTCGTGGAACGCGCACTCGACGGCCGCCCGCGCTTCAACCTGATCTACGACGGCGAGCTGCTGCGAGAGACGACCGCCCAGGCGATCCTGCGCACGTTCACCTCGACCCTCACCGCCCTGCTCACCCGGCCGGACACCCTGGTCGACGACCTGGCCCGCGACGACGACCGGCGCCCCGCACGCATCACCCCGACCACCCTCGGCGACCTGTTCGACACCGCCGCAGGGCGCGACCCGGCCGCCACCGCCGTCACCCAGTGCGGTCTCGACGGCCGTACCCGGTCCCTGACGTACGGCGAACTGGCCGACGTCAAGAACGAGTTGGCCGCCGCCCTGCGCGCCGCCGGGGTCGGCCCCGGCCGACGGGTCGCCGTCGCCGTCCCCCGGTCCGTCGAGCAGGTCGTCGCCCTGGTCGCCATCGTCACCGCGGGCGGCGCGTACGTACCGCTGGACCTGGCGTACCCGGACGAACGGCTGGAGTACATCCTCGCCGACGCCGCGCCGCAGGTCGTCCTCGTGGACCGGGACCAGCGCGACCGCTTCACCGAACTCCTGGCCCGGACGGGCGTACCGGCCCGGGTACTCGTCCAGGGCGACGACCTTCCGCAGGCCACGACCGAGCCGCGCCACCGGGCCGGCTGGCACGACGCCGCCTACGTCATCTACACGTCCGGCTCGACCGGCCGGCCCAAGGGCGTCGTCGTCCCGCACTCCAGCGTGGTGACGCTGCTCGCCCACACCCAGCCCGACCTGGATTTCGGCCCGCACGACGTGTGGGTCCAGTTCCACTCCTTCTCCTTCGACTTCGCGGTCTGGGAGCTGTGGGGAGCGCTCGCGTACGGCGGTGAGCTGCTGGTGCCGGAGTACGGGCTGACCCGCTCCCCGGTCGACTTCCACCGGCTGGTCCGCGAGCGCGGGGTGACCGTGCTCAACCAGACGCCGTCCGCCTTCTACCAGTTCATCGAGGCCGACCGGCACGCCGGTCAGCCCCTGCCCGCCCTGCGCCGCGTCATCTTCGGCGGCGAGGCGCTCGACCTCGGGCGGCTGCGCGGCTGGGTCGAGCGGCATGGCACCGGCTCGCCCGAGCTGGTCAACATGTACGGCATCACCGAGACCACCGTCCACGTCACCCACCGCGTGCTGACCCAGGAGGACTTCGGCCCTGGCGACTACATCAGCCCGATCGGCTGCCCCCTGCCCGGCCTGGTCACCCACCTCCTCGACGATCGGCTCCGCCCGGTGCCGCCGGGCCGGGTGGGCGCCATCTACGTCTCCGGCGACCAGGTGTCGCTCGGCTACCTGGGCAGGCCCGGGCTCACCGCGGGCCGGTTCGTGGCGAACCCCTTCGCGGGGGACGGCTCCCGCATGTACCACACGGGCGACCTGGCCCGCCGCACCCTCGACGGCGAGCTGGAGTTCGTCGGCCGCGCCGACGACCAGGTCCAGGTCAAGGGCTTCCGCATCGAACCGGGCGAGGTGGAGACCGCGATCCGGGAACTCGACGGCGTGACCGACGTGGCGGTGACGGTGGCGGACAGCGGGGATCACCTCGTGGCGCACGTGGTGGGCCGGATGCCGTCCGACTTCGCCGCCCAGCTCTCCACGAAGCTGCCCGCACACATGGTCCCGGGCAGGGTGATGCCGGCTGAAGCACTACCTCTGACGATCAACGGCAAGCTGGACCGAAAGGCCTTGGAGAAGCGGACCCTCTTCAGGGGCGTGGGGAAAGGCGCGCCCAGCCACCACACACCCGCAGACGAAAACTCAGCAGTGGCCGCACTCACGGAGATCTTCACAGAGACACTGCCCGGCACCCACGTGACCCCCGACACCGACTTCTTCCACGCCGGAGGCGACAGCATCATCGCCATCACGGTCGTGAACAAGGCCAGGACACTCGGCCTGCCCATCACCCCCCGGGACGTGTTCCTGCACAAGACCCCCCGCGCACTCGCCGAACACCTGGCGACGAGCACACGACAGGCGGCCGTTTCGACCCATCGCGAGGACGGCCCGCTCCACCCCACGCCGATCATCCTGCGCCAACGCGAACTCGGCGGCTCACTCACCGGATTCGCCCAGGCCAGGACACTGGCGGTCCCCGAGAGCTGCTCCTTCGCCGACGTCGAACGCGCCGCCAGCGCCGTAGTCGCCGCACACCCCGCCCTGCGCCTGCGACTCCACACCCGACACGGAGTGTGGACCCTCCGCACCGAACCGGTCCGCGAAGTCACCGTCGTACCGGACCCCACCGACGCCACGACCGCCGCGAACAACGCCGCCGGACGGCTCGACCCCGAGGCGGGAGAGGTCGTCGCCTTCTCGTGGCTGGAGGCGAGCCGGACCCTGGTCGTCACCGTGCACCACCTCGCCGTCGACGCGGTGTCCTGGCTGATCCTGCTGGACGACCTGGCCACGGCCCTGCGCAGGGAAGCCCTGGCCGCACCGACCACGTCGTACGCCGAGTACGCCGAAGCACTGACAGTCCAGTCGGCCGAGGCCGTCGACGACCTCGGACACTGGGTCACCACCCTCCAGGCCCCCGCGCTGCTCCCCGCCGTCGAGGGACAGCGGGAGACCACGGTCGTCCTCCCGCCCGAGGTGGCCGACCGCGTGACGCGCACCGCGCCCGCCGCACTCGGCGTCGGCCTCACCGAGTTGCTGTGCGGCGCCCTGCGCACCGCGCTGACCCACATCCAGCCCTCGCCCACCGACCTCGCCATCGACCTGGAGCGGCACGGCCGGGTCCCGGTGGTGGAACACCACGACTACACCCGTACGGTGGGGTGGTTCACCTCCATCGCACCCGTACGCCTCACCGCGCACACAGACCCGGTCGAGGCGGCCCGCGAGGTCGCCGAACGCCAGCCGGACGAGCGCGCCCACGTCGCCTACGGACAGCTCAGGTATCTCGACCCGCAGACGGCCCCACTGCTCAACACCGGCCACCCGCAAGTGCTGTTCAACTACCTCGGCCGGGGCAGCGAGTCCCAGGCGGTGCACCTCACCGGCGGCGGCCAGGGCAGCCCGTACGCCGTCGAGGTCAACGCCTGGCTCGACGGGACCACCGGCAGCCTGCACGCGGAGTTCAGGCTCGCCGAGGGCATCCCGGGTGAGATCACCGAGCACTGGCACCGCGCCCTGAAGCGCATCGCGGACGCCGCCACGACAGCCGAGCGCACCGCACCGGTCACCCCGCTCCAGCGAGGCCTGTTCTTCCAGGCGCAGATGGCGGGCTCGGCCGGGCACTACGTGGCGCAGAGCTGGTTCAGGTTCGACCGGCGCCTGGACACGGGCGCGCTGGCCGAGGCGATGGCGTACGTGATCGCCCGGCACCCGGTCGTCGGCGCCGGGTTCACGACCGACTCCGACGGCAACCCCGTCCAGGTCCTCAAGGCCGGCCGGCGGGTCGACGTCCGCACGATCGAGCTGGCGACGGACGCCGAGGCCGACGCCCTGCGGGCCCGGGACCGCGACACCGGTTTCGACCCGGGCGAGCCTCCGCTGATCCGGCTGACCGTGGTGCGTCTGCCCGGCGAGCGCGACGGCCTGCTGCTCAGCCACCACCTGTTGCTGTGGGACGGCTGGTCCCGCGAGATCGTGCTGCGGGACCTGTTCGACGCGTACCGGGCCGTCGTCGCGGGCGAGCCCGTCGACGCCGTCCCCGCCACTCCGGGTTTCGAGGACTACGCCCGGGCCCTCGACGCCAAGGACTCCGCCGTCTCGGAACGCTTCTGGGCGGAGCACCTGGCCGGGCTCCCCGGCCCCACGCTGCTCGCCGGACCGGCACCGTCCTTCCCGGACGACCTGCCGCGCGCGCTCGTGCACACGCTGTCGGCCGAGCAGTCCGACCTGCTGCGGGAGGCGGCCAGGACGCACGGCGTCACGCTGAACTCCGTGCTGACCGGGGCCTTCGGCCTGCTCCTCGGCGCCCGCACGGGCCGCAGTGACGCCGTGTTCGGCGTGACCGTCTCCGGCCGCGAGGGAGAGGGACTGTCCGACATCGTCGGCGTGCTGCTCAACACCGTGCCGATGTGGACGCGGCCACGGCCGGACGACACGGTCGGCGAGTACCTCTCAGCCGTACAGGCGGCCCGGGTCGAGGCGATGGAGCACGAGCACCTGGGACTCGGCGAGATCCAGCGGGCCGGCGGGCACGACACCCTGTTCGACAACCTGTTCGTGCTCCAGAACTTCCTGGACAGGGACGCCTTCGCCGAGATGAACGCCCGGCACGGCATCACCTCGGTGCAGGCCGACGACTCCACGCACTATCCGTTCACCTGGGTCGTCACGCCCGGCGACCGCCTCACCGTCAAACTGGAGTACCGCGACGAGGACACCGCGGGCGCCCGTCGCCTCCTCGACGACTACCTTCGCGTACTGGAGGACCTGGCCCGGTCGACCGGCCCGGTGGGCGCCCTGCGGGGCCTGGGGCCGGAGCCCACGCGGGGTGAGCGTACGGATGTCGGCACCGACACCGTCGTCGACCGGTTCGACCGGGCGGCGGACCGCGCACCGCGGCGGATCGCGCTCGTCGCCCACGGTTCGACGATGACGTTCGCCGAACTCCGCGACCGCAGCCGCGCGGTGGCCGGCGTGCTCGCCAGGCGCGGCCTCGGCCCGGAGACGAACGTCGCTCTCGCGATCCCGCGCTCCCTCGATTCGATCGTGGCGCTGTTCGCCGTGCTGCGGGTCGGCGCCGCCTACGTGCCGCTGGAGCTGGACCACCCGGACGAGCGGATCGCGGCGATCGTCCAGGACGCCCGCCCCGAGGTGATCCTCACCGTGAGCACCGTGTCGCCCCGGCTGGCCTCGCTGGACGCCGAACTGATCGAACTGGACCGCCCGCTGCCCGAGGCCGAGCCGTTTGTGACGTTCGCACCGGACGACCCGGACCGCCTGCGGCACCCCGCGTACACGATCTACACCTCAGGCTCGACCGGCAAGCCCAAGGGCGTGGTGACCGAGTACGCCGGACTCACCAACATGCTGATCAACCATCAGCGACGGATCTTCGAGCCGGTGCTGGCGGAGCACGGCCACCGCGTCTTCCGGATCGCGCACACCGTGTCGTTCGCGTTCGACATGTCCTGGGAGGAGCTGCTGTGGCTCGCCGACGGGCACGAAGTGCACGTCTGCGACGAGGAGTTGCGCCGGGACGCGCCCCGGCTGGTCGCGTACTGCCTGGAGCACGGGATCGACGTCGTCAACGTGACGCCGACCTACGCCCAGCAACTGGTGGGCGAGGGCCTGCTCGACGACCCGGGACGCCGGCCGCCGCTGGTGCTGCTCGGCGGCGAGGCCGTCACCCCGACGCTGTGGCAGCGCCTCGCCGAAACCGAGGGAACGGTCGGCTACAACCTGTACGGACCCACCGAGTACACCATCAACACCCTCGGCGTCGGCACGTTCGAGTGCGAGGACCCCGTGGTGGGCGTGGCCATCGACAACACCGACGTCTACGTCCTGGACCCGTGGCTGCGGCCGCTGCCGGACGGCGTCCCCGGTGAGCTGTACGTCGCGGGCATCGGCATCGCGCGCGGCTACCTCGGGCAGCCCGCCCAGACCGCGCACCGCTTCGTCGCCTGCCCGTTCGGGAAACCCGGTGAGCGCATGTACCGCACCGGGGACCTGGTGGTCCGCCGGCCCGACGGCAACCTGACGTACCTGGGCCGCACCGACCAGCAGGTCAAGATCCGCGGGCACCGCGTCGAACTCGGCGAGGTGGAGGCCGTGTTCGCCGCCCACCCGGCGGTGCGGTTCGCCGCCGCGGTCGCCCAGCCCGACCCCCAGGTCGACGGCGCGTACCGGCTGGCCGCCTATCTGGTGCTGGACGGCGCGGAGTTGGCCACGGTCGCCGCCGAAGTCGGCGCCGGGCTGCCGGACTTCCTGCGCCCCACCCACTACGCCCAGGTCGACAGCATCCCGCTGACGGTGAACGGGAAGACCGACACCAAGGCGCTGCCCGAGGCCAAGCCGCTGGGCGCGCTGACCACGGCGGGGGAGCGGGGCCCCGCGACCGAGACCGAGACCGTGGTGTGCGAGTACTTCGCCGAGGCGCTGGACCTGGACGACGACGAGGTGAGCGCGGTGAGCGACTTCGCGTCCCTCGGAGGACACTCCATGCTGGCGGTGCGGCTGATCGGGCTGCTCCGCCGCGAGTACGGTCCCGTGATCACGATCCGCGATCTGTTCACCCTGCGCACCCCGGAAGCGATTGCCCGCCACCTCGATGACAACTCCTGACACGCAGTGGCCCCGCTCGGGGTCCGACATCCTCCGCACCGCCCTGCGCCGCAACGTCGGCGCCATGGCCGGTGGCACCCTCCTCATGGGCCTGTACCAGGCGGGCGAGACGGCCTTCCCCATCGCGCTCGGCCTGATCGTCGAGCACACGATGCGGGACCGCGGCCCCGGCGCGCTCGGCCTCTCGATCGCCGTACTGGCCGTGATCATCACGACCGTGTCGCTGTCCTGGCGGTTCGGGATGCGCATCCTGCAGAAGGCCAACACGACGGAGGCGCACCGCTGGCGCGTGAAGGTCGCGGCCTGCGGGCTCCAGCCGGTGGCCAGGGACGTCGACCTCAAGTCCGGCGAGGTGCTGACCATCGCCACCGAGGACGCCGACCAGACCGCCGACATCATCGAGGTGGTGCCGCTGCTGATCAGCTCGCTGGTCGCGGTGGTGGTCGCGGCTGTCGCGCTGGGCCTGGCCGACATCCGGCTCGGCCTGCTGGTGATCGTGGGAACCGTCGCGATCCTGTCCTGTCTGAGCGTGCTGTCGAAGCGGATCGGCACCAGCACCCAGGAACAGCAGGCCCGCGTGGCACGGGCGGGCGCGAAGGTCGCCGACCTGATCACCGGCCTGCGCCCGCTGCACGGCTTCGGCGGCAACCACGCGGCGTTCCGCTCCTACCGGAAGGTCAGCACGGAGGCTAAGGTCCAGGCGATCACCGTCGCCAAGGTGAACGGCGCGTACGCGGGCACGGCCCTGGCCCTCAACGCGGTGCTCGCCGGCGCCGTGACGCTGACGGCGGGCTGGCTGGCCTTCGACGGCCGGATCAGCATCGGCGAGCTGGTCATGGCCGTGGGCCTGGCGCAGTTCATCATGGAACCGCTGAAGCTGTTCTCGGAGATGCCGAAGTACGTGATGATGGCGCGCGCCTCGGCCGAGCGCATGGCACTGGTGCTGACCGCGCCGCCGGTGATGACCCCGGGATCCGAACGCCCGGCCGAGAGCGCGGACGTGGAGCTCGACTGCGTCCGGTACGGAACCCTGCGCAGGCTGAAGTTCCAGGTGCTCGCCGGGGAGTTCGTGGCGATCGCCGCCTACCAGCCGCGCGCGGCGGCCGACCTCGCGTCGATCCTGGCCGTGAACGTCCCGCCCGGCGGGTACGAGGGAACGGTGCGGGTCGGCGGCCGGGACCTCGCCGACCTGTCGGTCGAGGCGGTCCGCGAGCACGTGCTGGTGAACCCGTACGACGGGGAGATCTTCGCGGGGACGCTCCGCTCGAACATCGACCCGTCGGGCACCGGCCGGATGATCCCCGAGGCGGTCGAGGCGTCCATGCTGACCGACGTGGTCGCCCTCCACCGCGAAGGCCTCGACTACGCCGTGCGCGACCGCGGCGCCAACCTCTCCGGGGGGCAGCGCCAACGACTCTCCCTGGCCCGCGCCCTGGCCGCCGACAGCGACGTCCTCGTCCTGCACGATCCGACGACGGCCGTCGACGCGGTCACGGAACAGCTCATCGCCCGCAACATCGCGAAGCTGCGCCGGGGCCGCACCACCATCGTCCTCACCAGCAGCCCGGCCCTCCTGGACGCCGCCGACCGGGTCCTCGTCCTGGACGACGGAGTCATCACGGCGGAGGACACGCACCGGAACCTACTGGCAACGGACGAGAACTACTGCTCGGCGGTGGCGAGATGAACCTCCAGGGACGCGCGGCCGGCCCCCACCGGCCCGCAGGCGACTACAGCGCCCTCAACGCCCAGGCGACATCCCTGACCAACGCATGCCGCCACCCCGCCCGATCATGCCCGGAGGCCGACCGCGCAACCCGCACGGTCGCCCCGGCCTGCTCGGCCAGGACCTCCACCGCCTCACAATGCGGCAGCATCCGCGTCTCGTGTTCCCCCACGTCGAACGCGACCCGCAGCCCCGCCAGATCGGGCCCCTGCCGCAGCCGGTCGGCGATGGCGCCACCCACCGGACCCCCCAACGGATCCGCCGACCCCACCGCCTCGGACGTCCACCAGAACGACCCCGACTGACAGGCCACCCGGGACACCAACTCCGGAAACTCCAGCGCCGCGTACACCGCACTCAACCCACCGAGGCTCTGACCGGCGACGACCAGCCGGTCCAGCTCAACGGTCACCCCCGACTCCGCCACCAGCGGCAGCAGTTCGTCCCGGACCGCCTCCCACAGCTCGGCCCGGCACGCGAACTCCGCCTCCCTGTCGCTGGCCGGCAGAAAGACCAGGGTGACCGGCGGCATCTCCCCAGCGGCGACCGCCGAGTCGAACGCGGTCATGGCCGGGTGCAGATACAGCCAGTCGTCCCCGTCCAGCAGCAGGACCACCGGCCCGCCCCCACCCGCGGGATGCACCCGCACGGTCCGCCGCCCGCCCAGCCGTTCACCGGCCCAGCGGATCCGGGTACGGGGCAGGGTCAGCACACCGTCCGGGCCGACGGCGGGCCAGTGCGGCTGGGCCGGCGCGTCCGGCGTCGCGGCGATGGACCGGTCGCCGCCCGCACCGACCGGGTTGAACGGATCCGCGTACGCCTCCTCGCCCACGCGGAACTGATACGTCACCCGCAGCCGCGCGGGCATGCGCACCTCGGCGTACCAGCAGTCGGTGTCACCGAACCGGCTCAACGGCACCGGCTCGGACCAGCTCTCGAAGTCGATCGCCGCCGCACGGGACCCACGCCACAGGAAGAGGGTGACCCAGCCGTCGCCGTCGGGTATCGACGCGGGCGTCCGCGCGGCCGCCCAGAACGCGTCGGTGCCGGGTGTGCCGGGCAGTGCGAACGCGGCGAACGTGTCGTCCCCCACCAACCTCATGGACGTCTCCTTGTGGAGCGGAAAGCGAGAAGGCTAAGCTCACTTGCAATTAGGCGAGCCTAACCTAATTTTTATAGGAGGCACCGGCACATGAGCACCAACCCCTTCGACGACGCCGACGGCCGATTCCTCGTCCTCGTGAACGACGAGGGACAGCACTCGCTCTGGCCGTCCTTCGCGGACGTGCCCGGCGGCTGGACGGTGGCCTTCGAGGAGAACACCCGGGAGGCCTGCCTGGAGTACGTCGAGGCCAACTGGACGGATCTGCGCCCCCGTTCCCTCGCCGAGTCCCTCGACGCCTGACACCCGTCGGCCCGGACGAGGCCGTGACCTCGGTGCCCGCACGGGAGGCGATCGACCACGGGGAGTCACGCCCGCGCCCGTCACTTCGCCAAGGCGGGCATCGCCCGGCCGCCGTTTACCTGGGCCGGGCCGCCGCGGAAGCCGCGTGCGGTGTCAGGCGCGGATGACCTCCACACCGGCCGCCGTGAACGCCTCGGTCAGCTCGTCCGAGGCGGCCTTGTCGGTCACCAGGACGTCGATGTCCTCCACCGGGCAGATACGGGCGAACGCCCTCCGGTCCAGCTTGGAGGAGTCGGCGACCGCGACGACCTGCTGCGCGCGGCGGGCCAGCGCCCGGTTGATACCGGCCTCGCCCTCGTGGTGGGCGGTCGCCCCATGGGCCACGTCGATGGCGTCCACCCCGAGGAAGACCTGGTCCAGCGCGATCTCCGCGAGCAGTTCGGTGGCCAGCGGCCCGATCAGCTCGTAGGACGCCGGCCGGGCCACCCCGCCGGTCACCACGAGCTTCACGTGGCGCCGTACGACCAGTTCGTTGGCGATGTTCAGGGCGTTGGTCACCACGGTGACCGCCGTCTCCGCGCCGCCGGAACTCAGGTCGGGCCGGGTGGCGAGCGCCCGCGCCACCTCGGTGGTCGTGGTGCCGCCGTTGAGTCCCACCACGGCGCCGGCCTTGACCAGCCCGGCCGCCGCGTCCGCGATCCGCTCCTTCTCCGGAGCCTTGCGCGCGGCCTTGTAACGCAGCGGCAGGTCGTAGGCGATCGCGTTGATCACGGCTCCGCCGTGCGTGCGGGTGACCATCTGCTGGCGGGCCAGCTCGTCGAGGTCGCGCCTGATCGTCGCGGCGGAGACCCCCAACTCCTCGGCGGCCGGCTCGACTTCGATCCGTCCATCGCGCGTCAGCATCTCCAGCAGCGCGCTCCACCGGGCCTGCGGTGCCGCCATGTCTCACAACTCCCTGTCCACGGTGTGCGCCACAAGGTGCGCATATCCATGAAACCACAGCGCTTGATTAAGTGTTTTATGGTCCTCAAACGAACAAAACCCTGCATGTTCCGCACGTCCTTGCCGCTGCCGCTGCCGCTGTCCCCGCCCCTGCGGCCGTCGCGGCCCTCGCACACCGCGACAGGAGGCCGTCCGTGCCGCTGACTCCCACCGCCGACGTGGTGAGCTCCGCGTGCCGCGACGGACGGGCCGTCAGCGCGTTGAACGTGATCACCCTGGAGCACGCCGAGGCCATGGTCAACGGGGCGGAAGCCGCGGGCCGCCCGGTCATCTGCAAGATCAGCGAGAACGCAGAGCCGCACCCGCGAGGAGCACACCGCCGTGGAGACGCTGCTGGCGTTCCGCAGCGAGGTGTTGTCGAGTACGGCGGGTGCCTCGGCGGGCGCGGTCGGGCCGAGGAACGTAGCCGAGCCCCGGTGACCGCCGGGCGCCATGGCCTGGAGGTGATCATGTCTCGACGGAGGAATCGAGTGCCCCATGCCGCGATCGATGTGATGTCGTGGAACAGGAGTCCGCCGCCCGGATCCGTCTCCAGCCAGCCCTCTTCCCGCCACGGCTTGATCGCCGCACGGACGGTGTTGCGGGACGTACCGATCATCTGGGAGAGCTCTTGCTGAGTCAGCCGGACACTGACCGCCGGCCGATTCGTCGAAGCCGCATCCACGAGCCGGCTCAGGGCACCGGCCAGGCTGGCGTACCCGACCCGACCGTGGGACCTGTAGCCGAGGTCAGGTCAGGGACGGCAGCACGTCCGAAGCCACGGTGTCGAGGATCGCCTCGTCACCCGCGAACGGGCCCGACGCCCTCGGCCACGGCGCCAGCACGTCGGTGAAGCCGAGCTCGTCCGCCCGACCGAGGAAGTCGCGGTAGCACTCGACGCTCGACAGCGAGAAGACCGGCGCTGCGTCGGTCTGGAGGAACCGGCGGACCGCGGCGGGGGCGCGGGATTCGGCGGCCAACGCCTCGTCGAACCGGGCCGACACCTCGGCCAACGAGCGCCACCAGCCGTCCAACGAATCGTGGTCGGTGCCCAGGGTGACCCACCCCTCGCCGTGCTTCGCGGCCAGGGCCAGCGCCTTCGGCCCGTTCGCCGCCAGCACGAACGGCGTGCGCGGTCGTTGCACGCAACCCGGCGCGCTCCGTGCGTCCACGGCCGTGTAGTACTCGCCGGAGTAGTCGACCCGGTCCTTGGTCAGCAGGGCGTCCAGCAGCTCGACGAACTCCCGGTACCGGCGGAACGGGCTGGCGGCCTTCGTGGTGCCCCCGAACACCTCCACGTCGTAGCCGCCGACCCCGCCCGCGCCGATGCCGACCGTGCAGCGGCCGTCGGACAGGTCGTCCACCGCGAGCACGTCCCTGGCGAACGACAGCGGGTGGCGGAAGTTCGGCGACGCGACCATGAAGCCCAACTCGATCCGCGAGGTCACCGTCGCCGCCGCGCTCAACGTCGGCACGGCGCCGAACCAGGTGTGCTCGACGAGCGGACCCCAGCCCAGGTGGTCGAACGTCCAAGCGTGGGCGAAACCATATGCTTCCGCCGCCTGCCACCGTGGCTTTGCCTCGGCCCAGCGGTACTCCGGCAAGATCGTGATCCCGGCCCGCACGACACCCCCATCTTCGATCATCGATCCCTTCATTCGAACAGAGGTGGCGTTCGCGGTCAAACACCTGGGTGCGACCTGCCTGTCACAGCAGGAAGATCTCGCGCGGCAGTAGCCCTGGCCGGAGTTGGTGGACGGACAGAAGCGCCTAGCTGCCAGGGAGCTTGATCGCCGCCTCCGAGTCAGCAAATCGTGGGATGGGGTCCTGCTTCAAGGAGTGCGGTTGTTCCAGGCCGACTCGTTGCCCGCACCCGTACACGATTCGGTTGGTGGGCCTCGGCCGTTCCACCCTCTCCCGATCCTCGATACCGCCCCTCCGGTGGCGACACTGAGCTTCTCCGCGGAGCGGGAGGGCCGGGAGCAGCAGTGGTCGAGCTGATGATGATGCTCTTTCCGGACGGCTCAGCGACTGGTGAAGACCACGTCGTGCCAGCCCTTGTGCACGACGCCGGTGATGTCTGTCATGACGTGCTTGACGTTGGTGTACTCCTCGAAGGAGTAGGCCGACATGTCCTTGCCGAAGCCGGACGCCTTGTAGCCGCCGTGCGGCATCTCACTGATGATCGGGATGTGGTCGTTGATCCAGACGCAGCCGGCCTGGATCTCGCGGCTTGCGCGGCCGGCGCGGTAGACGTTGGTGGTCCAGGCAGAGGCGGCGAGCCCGTACGGGGTGTCGTTGGCGAGCCGGAGCGAGTCGTCGTCGCTGTCGAAGGGCAGGCAGACGAGGACCGGGCCGAAGATCTCCTGCTGGACGATCGCGGAGTCCTGGGCCGCGTCGGTGATGAGGGTGGGTTCAGACTGCGACATCCTCGTCCCGGCGGCGCTGCAGGACGTCATCGACGACGCCACCGCAGACCGGATCAAGGCCCGGCTGGTGGTGGAAGGCGCCAACCTGCCCACCTCGCCCCAGGCCCAGTCCATCCTCGCGGAACGCGGAATCACCGTGCTGCCCGACTTCGTCGCCAACGCCGGCGGCGTCGTCGCCGCCGCCTTCGCCATGGACGCCCGCTACTCCGGCTTCCGGCCCGAAACCCCCACCATCTTCGAGACGATCTCCAAGCGGCTGCGCGCCAACGCCGTCACCGTTCTCGAAGAAGCCCGGCGCCGCGCCACCACCCCGCACATCGCAGGCCGCGGTCTGGCCGAGGAACGCGTCCGCGCCGCCATGCGCAGCAAGGGCCGACTGCCCGCCTGATCCAAGGACCGCTCGGTCGCCGTGGCGCTGAACGGCTTGGTCTTGGCCTGTGCGTGCCGGAGCCCTTCGACGTTCAGGCGATCCAGCGCCATAGCCATGCCTTATCGCTTCATTCACTGATGTGCCCTACCGGGCCCGCCCTCCTCGGCCTACGGTGGGGCTTCTGCTGATTCGGCATACACAGAAGCTATAAGCACCCGTGCAGTCGACAGCTTCACGCAACCTCATGGCCGGAATGGAAGGTCACCATGTCAGACGCTGCCGTGACCATGGTCGTGACCGAGCCCCGGGGACCGCTGAGTCGCTCCCTGGGCGAGACGACATCCCCGATGGGGAAGTCGGTCCGGATGTCCGTCACGGCGAGCGGCGTCTGCAACGCCGACATCGGAACGGCCGCAGCGACCGGCAAGGGCACCTCCTTCCCGGTCACGCCGGGGCACGAGGTCGCCGGTGTCATCGCGGAGGTGGGGGACCAGGTCGAGGGCTGGTCGGCCGGGGACCGGGTGGCCGTCGGCTGGTTCGGCGGCAGCTGCGGGCACTGTGCGTTCTGCCGGGCGGGCGACGTCGTCCACTGCCCCGAACGGAAGATACCCGGCCTGTCCTACCCCGGTGGCTGGGCCCAGAACATCACCGTGCCCGCCGACGCGCTCGCGCGTATCCCTGACGGGCTCGACTTCTTCGACGCGGCCCCGTTCGGCTGTGCGGGCGTGACGACCTTCAACGCCGTCCGTAAGGCCGGCACGCGTGCGGGCGGTCGCGTCGCGGTGTTCGGGATCGGCGGTCTGGGGCACCTCGCCGTCCAGTTCGCGGCGAAACTCGGTTTCGAGACAGTCGCCATCGCCCGGGGCGGGGAACGCGAGAAGCTCGCCCGCGACCTCGGCGCGCACCACTACATCGACAGCGACGCCCAGGAGCCGGGAGCCGCCCTGAAGGAACTCGGAGGCGCCGACCTCATCGTCCACACCGCCTCCTCCACCGCGCCCGTGGCCGAGCTGCTCACGGGCCTGAACGTGCACGGGCAGCTCACCCTCGTCGGTGTCGACGCGGGATCCGTCACCGTTCCGGCGGCCCGACTCGTGATGAACGGCCACACCGTCACCGGACATCTGACCGGCAGCCCCAGGGAGACGGAAGAGACGATGCGGTTCGCCGTCATCAACGGCGTACGCCCCATGATCGAACGTATGCCGCTGGAGCAGGCCGGCGAAGCGGTGACCCGGCTGCGCTCCGGAGCTCCCCGCTTCCGCATCGTCCTGGACACCACCGGCGGCGAGTGACCCAGCCCTCCCCACCGCGAGCGGCCCCCACCTTGCTGGCGAGGGTTCGGCCTGATCAGAAAGCACCTCACACATGTCCCACCTGGACAGTCACGACGTGATCGTGGTCGGCGCCGGTGCCTCCGGACTGGCCGCGGCCACCGCTCTGCACGCCGCCGGCCGCGACACGGTCTGTCTGGAGGCCCGCGACCGCATCGGCGGACGCCTGCTCTCGGCCCCCGCCTCGCACCCCGAGCGGGCCCTCGACCTGGGAGCCACCTGGTTCTGGGACGGAGAAGAGCGCGTGCGGACCTTGGCCGCACGCAGCGGCATCGAGACCTTCGACCAGCACCTCGCCGGCGACGCCCTCCTGCATGAGCTGACCGGCACGCGCCGCCTGGCCGGCAACCTGGTCGACTCCCCTTCCCATCGCTTCGCGCCGGTTCCCAGAGCCTCGCCACCGCCCTCGCCGCCGAGCTGCCCACCGACACCGTGCGGCTGAACATGCCCGTGACCGCCATCCAGCCGGACGGGCGGGGCGGTCTCGACGTGCACACCCCGGACACAACCCTGCACGCCGAGCACGTCGTTCTGGCCGTCCCGCCGGCCCTGGCGCTGGAGCGCATCGGCTTCGGCGACGCACTGCCCGCCGACGTCGTGCGCCTTGCCGGGTCCACCCCGGTGTGGATGGGGGCGGTCGCAAAGGTCGTCGCCCGCTACCCGTCCGCCTTCTGGCGGGAAGAGGGGCTGGCCGGTGCGGCGTTCAGCAGGAGTGGCCCGCTGCAGGAGGTCCACGACATGTCCGGGCCCGGCGGCCGGCCCGCCGCGCTGTTCGGATTCGCGCAGGCGCGCACCGTCCGCCCGGGCTTCGACGAGGCCGTCACCGCGCAGCTCTTCGGCCCGGCCGCGGCCCATCCGGAGATCCTGTACGTGCAGAACTGGAGCACCGAGCGGTGGACCTCCCCGTCCACGGTGCAGCGCCTTGCCGACTACTCGCTCTTCGGTCATCCCCTCTATCGGCGCGGGCGGCGCTGGACGGCCGGCTGCACTGGGCGTCGACCGAGACGGCGGCCGAGTACGCCGGACACATCGAGGGGGCCCTCGCCGCCGGAGAGCGAGCGGCACGGGCCGTACTGGCAGCGCCCGGACGCCCGAACACCCGCAATCACATCTCAGTAGCCTCAATGGCCCGGTAGCCATTCGTTTGCCAGGCCCTCCTGGGGGCGTCGGGTCTGCCGACAGCTCACATGTTGATCATGTGGCCGGCGAGGCCGTGCACCGCTTCCTTGACCGCCTCACTGAGGGTGGGGTGGGCATGGACGTTGCGGGCGACCTCGTGCACGGTCAGATCCCACTGCTGTGCCAGGGTCAGCTCGGGCAGCAGCTCGGTGACGTCCGGGCCGATGAGGTGGCCGCCGAGGAGTTCGCCGTACTTGCCGTCGCTGATCAGCTTCACGAAGCCGGTCGTGTCGCCGAGGCCGTGCGACTTGCCGTTCGCGGTGAAGGGGAACTTGGCCACCTTGACGTCGTGGCCGAGTTCGCGGGCCTGGGCCTCGGTGTAGCCGAAGCTGGCGATCTGCGGCTGGCAGAAGGTGGCGCGAGGGATCATCGCGTAGTCGAGTTCCATCGTTTCCGCGTCGGCGAGGGTCTCGGCGGCGATGATGCCCATCGCCTCGGCGGCGTGCGCGAGCATCAGCTTCGCGGTGACGTCGCCGATGGCGTAGATGTGCGGGACGGAGGTGCGGCAGCGGCCGTCCACGTCGATGGCGCCGCGCTCGGTGACCGTGACGCCGGTGTTCTCCAGGCCGTAGCCGGTGACGTTCGGGGCGAAGCCGATGGCCTGGAGCACCTTGTCGGCCTCCAGGACCTGCTGCGAGCCGTCCTTGCCGGTGACGGTGACCCGGACTCGCGGGCCGGACTCGTCGATGGACTCGACGCGGGTGGAGGTGAGCGCGTCGATGCCCAGTCGGCGGTACTGCTTGGCCAGTTCGGCGGAGACCTCGGCGTCCTCCAGCGGCGCCATCCGGTCCAGGAACTCGACGATGGTGACCTTCACGCCGTAGTTGTGCAGGACGTAGGCGAACTCGATGCCGATGGCGCCGGCGCCCGCGATGACGATGGACTCCGGGAGGTCCTCGGCGAGGATCTGCTCCTCGTAGGTGACGACGCGGGAGGTGCGGCGGGTGCCGGGGAGGAGCTTGGGGGTGGCGCCGGTGGCGATGATGCAGTGGTCGAAGCCGATGGTGCGGGTGGTGCCCTCGTAGTCGGTGACCTGGAGGGTGTGCGCGTCGAGGAAGGTGCCGCGGCCGGCCACTTCGGTGATCTTGTTCTTCTTCATCAGGTAGTGGACGCCTTTGACGCGGCCGTCGGCGACCTTGCGGCTGCGGCGGTACGCCTCGCCGTAGTCGAAGGAGACCTGCCCGTCGACCTTGATGCCGAACGTCTTCGCCTCGCGGGTGACGATGTGGGCGAGTTCGGCGTTGCGCAGGAGGGCCTTGGTGGGGATGCAGCCCACGTTCAGGCATACGCCGCCCCAGTACTTCTCCTCGACGACGGCGACTCGTTTGCCCAGCTGTGCGGCGCGGACTGCGGCGACGTAACCGCCGGGCCCGGCTCCGAGTACGACGACATCGAATCGCTCGTCCTGCTCGACCATGGGTCGTTCCTCTTCCATCGGTTCAACTGCCGTTCGGTGACAGCTCGTAGTGAACAACGTCCATCGAGGTTATGGGGCGGGGGCTCGCCCGGCGCGTTGAGGAGAATGCGCACCGACGAGGCCCCGCCCAGGCTCGATCGATGGATCGGCGTATGGGCGGGGCAGGCGGTTCTCGACGAGGGCGACGAGTTCCTCGAGCTGCAGGGAAGTCCCGCAGCTTGATTCCCTGGGCGGCGGCAGTGTCCCGGGCGTCACCGCCCGGGAACCCCACATGCCGCGGTTGGAACAGGTCAGTTGCGTCCGGCCATGACTCCGCCGTCGATGTCCCAGTTGGCGCCGGTGACCCAGTCGGTCTGATCCGACAGAAGGAAGGCGACGGTGGCGGCGATGTCGTCGGGGGTGCCGGTACGGCCCAGGGGGTGGAAGTCGTTGAAACCGTCGAGAGCGGAGTCGACGTCCGCCTTGGCAACGTCCGCGGGAGGAGGCGACCGGGGCCGCACGGGGGGCCTCAGGATTTCCGTACCGGAAACACCGCCCGCACCTGCCACCCAGCGCCACCCCGCGGTCCGGCCGTCAGGTCGCCGCCTAGTGCGTTCACCCGCTCCTTGAGGCCGACGAGGCCGAAGCCGCCGCCGTGGGCGGCCGCCGGAAGGCGGGTGCCGCCGCGGCCGTCGTCCGCCACCGACACCTCCAGGCGGCCGGTGTCGTCGCGCAGGCGGACCTCGATGTGCAGGGCGTCGGCCGCGTGCCGGCGGATGTTGGTGAGCGCCTCCTGGACGACCCGGAAGGCCGCGGCCTGCACCTCGTGGGGAAGGCGGTCGGACACGGCGGGGTCGCGGCGCAGGACGACCTGCTGGCCCGGGGTCGCGAAGCCCTCGATCAGTTCGGCGATGCCCGCGAGATCGCCGACCGGGCGGCGGTCGGCCGCTTCGGGGCCGGTGTCGCGCAGGACGCCGACCGTGCGGCGCATGGAGGCGAGGGCCTCGGTCGCGGCGCGTTCGATACCGGCCAGGACGGGGTCCAGTTCCTGCTGCTGGTCCTGTGGCCGGGTGGTGGTCATCAAGCGGGCCACCTGCGTCTGCACGAGGATGCCGGTGACGTGGTGGGCGACGAAGTCGTGCAGGTCGGCGGCGATGGCCAGACGTTCGCTGCGGCGGGTCTCGGTGACGGCGACGGTGCGGCGGTAGTCCATCGAGCGCAGATAGCCCGCGAGCCCGGCAACGAGGCCGACCAGCAGCAGACCGATGATCTCCAGCCCCATCACGTCGCTGCTCAGCGTCACGTCGCCGCGTACCGGCAGGGTGAGCAGCGCGCCCGCGTCGAGGACGCCGCACACCACCACCCAGCGCGGCGGGCAGTGCCGTACCGCGATGAAGAGCAGGGTCAGCAGGATCATGATCTCGCCGGGGCCGACCACGACCTCCTCTCGCACCAGCAGCGAGGCGGCTGTGAGGAGGGCCGAGGCGAGGGCGGGCACGGCGGTGCGCAGCTGCGGTGTGAGCCACTCGGGCCGCCGTCCGGCCGGCCACAGCACGGCGGCCAGTCCGACGAGCACCACAGCCAGGGTCGGCCAGACGGGGTTCGCCGGCGGCAGGACGCTCGCTCCATCGTTGCCGGCGTAGAGAACGTCGACGACGGACGCGGCGAGCAGGACACCGACGGCGAGGCCGTGGGCGCAGCCCCGGACGGAAGCGGATTTCATGCGGCTCACCGTAGGCCAGGCCCCCGGCGGCGGGATCGGCCGAACGGCCGAGGGGCCCGGACCACGACCCTGACCGTTCGGCCGAGGCGCGTGCCCGGGCCCGCGGGCGAGGGTGGAGCCGCATCCTCACCACGGACCTCAGGAGTACGCCATGCAGCGCAGCAAGTTCCTCGTCGGTGTCGTCGGCGGCGTGACCGCCGTGGTCGCGCTGGGCGGACTCGGCACGTATCTGCTCTCCGGCACCGAGTCGACCAGCAGCCTGGACGAGTACAGCACGGCGTCGGTGGACGGTCACAAGGCTCTCGCGGCGAAGATCGTCGCGGGTCGCACCGAGAGCAAGTACCACCCGCTGCCCTGGGTCGGCGACAAGGTCTCCGGCGTCACCTGCCCGACCGGGCTCAAGGCCGTGGCCGGAGCCACCCTTACCTGCACCGGCACGAAGAGCGGCGGCGGGACAGTCCGCATCCCCGTGCGTGTGACCAAGGCCGACGCCAAGAGCGTCACCTGGACGTTCGAGCGCTGAGAAGGGGCAGGGGAGACACATCATGAGCACCGTTCTGGCCGGACACGGCCTCGTCAAGAAGTACGGCTCCGCCACCGCCCTGGCCGGCGTGGACGTCGAGGTCGGCGAGCGTGACTCGCTGGCGATCATGGGCCCGTCGGGGTCCGGCAAGTCCACGTTGCTGCACACCCTGGCCGGCATCATCCGCCCCGACGAGGGTCAGGTGCTGCTGCGTGGCGAGCGCATCGACACGCTGGGCGAGAACAGGCTCAGCGCCCTGCGCCGGAAGCGTTTCGGGTTCGTCTTCCAGTTCGGCCAGCTGCTGCCGGAGCTGCCCGCCGAGGAGAACGCCGCCCTGCCGCTGATGCTGGAGGGCATGCCGCGCGGCGAGGCCGTCACCCGCGCCCGCCGCTGGTTCGCGCCGCTGGGCCTGGACGGACTCGAGCAGCGCCGCCCCGGGCAGCTCTCCGGCGGCCAGGCCCAGCGGGTCGCCATCGCCCGCGCCCTGGCCGTCGAGCCGGACGTGGTCTTCGCCGACGAACCCACCGGAGCCCTGGACCAGGCCACCAGCATCGAGGTCGTCCAGCTGCTGACCTTCGCCACCCGGGACACCGGGGCCGCCCTGGTCATGGTCACCCACGACGCGGACGTCGCCGCCCACTGCGGCCGGATCCTTCAGGTCCGCGACGGCCGCATCGGCGGCCAGACCCAGTACACCGTCGCCTGACCCCGCCTTCCCCGGAGCCCGCCATGCGTTCCCCTGTCCTGCCCCTGACCTGGCACCTCGCCAGATCCTCCGGCCGCCGCGGCCTGCAGTCCCAGCTGCTCGCGGCCGGTGCCGCCGCCGTCGGCGCGTTCCTGATGCTGGTGATGATCGCCGCCTCCCTCGGCGCGGGCGCCCGCGCCGCTCACACCACCTGGCGCACCCCTGACGCCGTATCGGCCAAGGAAGCGACGGCCGTCCAGGCCACGACCATCACCTATCTCCGCCACGAACCCGTCACCGTCGTGAACCTCGCCCAGCTGCCCGGCCGCGCGGCGAACCCCGCGCCACCCGGCGTGAGCCGCTTCCCGAAGCAGGGCGAGGTGTATGTCTCCCCGGCCCTGGCCGAACTGCTGCACAAGCTCCCCGCCGGCCAACTCGCCGACCGCTTCCCGAAGGTGAAGTCCTACGGCACGATCGGCGCCGCCGGTCTCGCCTCCCCCGACGAACTGGTCGCGGTGGTCGGACGGGCGCCCGGCGACGCGGCCGTCTCCAAGGCTGCCGGGGAGCAGAACTTCTACGACGACGGCCTCACGAAGCGCGCACTGGTCTCCGGGTTCTCCGGCACCAAGGCAAGCGTGTTCACCAGCCTTGATCAGGGGACCGTACTGCTGGGCGTGGTGCTGCTCGTCATGCCGGTCGTCGTGCTGGCCTCGGCCGCCGGACGACTCGGCGCGGCCAGGCGTGAACAGCGGCTCGCCGCACTGCGGCTGGCCGGGGCGACCCCGCGGCAGATCCTCGCCATGACCGCCGTCGAGGCGGCGGGAGTCGGCGCGGCCGGGGCCCTGGCCGGCGCGCTCGCCTACACGGCACTGCTGCCCGCGCTCGCCGAACTCCCGTACGGCATCGGCCCCTGGTACACCGGTCAGCTGTGGGTGGGGCCGGCATGGCTCGCGGCCGTGGTGCTGGCCGTCACCGCGCTGATCACCGTCAGCGCGGTGACGACGCTGCGCCAGGTGGCCACCTCGCCCCTCGGCGTCGCACAACAGGCCGACCCGCGCCGCACCCGCGCGATCCGCCTGGTGCTCTTCGTCGCGGTCCTGCTCTACATCTGGGCGACCACCGGCGACAGCGGCCAGCTGAAGCCCCGGCAGCTGATCGCCCTGCTCGCGCTCTTCTACGGCGCCTTCTGGCTGCTCGGCCCCTGGGTCGTGGACCGGCTCGGCCGGATCGTGGGCCGCCACGCCAAGCGCCCGGCCACGCTGCTGGCCGCGCGCCGGCTCAGCGACGACCCGCGCAGTGCCTGGCGCACTGTCAGCGGCCTGGTGCTCGCGGGATTCGTCGCCGGGTTCTTCTCCGTCAACACGCTGGGCTCCGACACCCCGAGTCACCACGGCCAGGTGGCGGTGATCACCGCGAACGCCGCCGACGCCCGGCACGCCGCCGCCGAGGCCCGCACGAAGCTGCGCCGAGCGGGCGTCACGGCGACCGTGACCGTCACGAACGGGGACGACTTCGACAGCCTGCTCGGCGGCGTCGACGGCGTGATCGCCCACGTCTTTGGCGGGCAGGAACGCATCGACACCGCCGTCACCGCCCTGACGCCCCTCGGATCGGGCAGGTACCCCTTCACCCAGCAGTACGTGTCCGCGCCGGACGACACGGTCACGGCCCGCGTCGCCACCGTCAGCACCGCCACCCTCGTGCTCAGCTTCCTCGTCGCGGCCGCCTCCGCCGGCCTCACGGCCGCCGCGAACGTCCTCGACCGGCGCCGCGTGTACGGCCTGCTGCGCCTGGCCGGCACCCCGCTTCAGGTGCTGGACCGGGCCCGGATCCGCGAGACCGTCATCCCGCTCGCCGTCTTGGCCGGCGGCACCACTGCCATGGGCGCCTTCGGCGCCATGCAGCTCAACAAGGCGGCCGGCACCACCATCAACACCTCAGGCGCCGTACAACTGGTGATCTGCCTGGCCGTCGGCGCGCTGGCCATGCTCGCCGCGATCGCCGGCAGCCGACCCCTGCTGCGGAGGGTGACCTCAGGCCCGGCACAGACGGCGGACTGACGCCGTACCGGCGGGGGGAACCGCCCCCGATGCCCCCTGCCTGTGAGGCATGATCCTGCCATGACCAGCCCAACCGCCCACGGGGTGCCCATCCGGGTCCTGATCGCCGACGACCAGGAGATGGTCCGCACCGGCTTCCGCTTCTTCCTCAACGCACAGCCCGACATCACCGTGGTCGCCGAGGCCGCCGACGGCGAGGAGGCGGTGGCGCTGGCTCGGCGGGAGCGACCGGACGTGTGTCTGCTGGACATCCGCATGCCGAAGCTGGACGGGCTGGAGGCGACCCGACTGCTGGCGGGGCCCGACGTGGCCGACCCCATGCGGGTGGTCGTGGTGACCACCTTCGACCTCGACGAGTACGTGTACGGGGCACTGCGCGGCGGCGCGTGCGGGTTCCTGCTGAAGGACTCGGGCCCGACGCTCCTCGCGGAGGCGGTCCGCGCTGCCGCGGCCGGTGACTCGCTGGTCTCGCCGTCGGTCACGGTCCGCCTCCTCAAGCACATCACCGCCCCGCAGGCCGCCTCCGCCGCCCCGGCGCAGCCGGCGACCCCGCACACGGACCCCCTCACCGACCGCGAACTCGACGTCGTCCGCCTGGTCGCCCTCGGCCGTACCAACGCCGAGATCGCCGCCGAGCTGTACGTCTCCCTGTCCACGGTCAAGACACACCTGTCCAGCGTCCAGCTCAAACTGGCCGCGCGGAACCGGGTCGGGATCGCGGCCTGGGCCTGGCAGAACGGGTACGCGCAACCCGGCGCATGAGGTGCCGGCGCCTGTGTCGGCGGCCGGACGGCGCAGTCTCCATGACGGCGAAGACTGTCGCCGTTCGCCAAGCCGGTCCCGCCCGGTCCGGCGAACGGCATCCCCACCGCGGCCTGGAGACCGTCCGCGTGACCCAAGCACCCGGCGGGGTTGCCGCGGTGGCCGGCGCCCGTCGCCGTGGTCGTCTCGTTCGTACCCGACCTGGCACTGCTCGGCAGCGGCCCGCCGGCAGTCGTCGCGTTGATGGTGATGCACGTCGTGGTCGGGACCGTGGCACTTCTCGCCTGCCGGGGTGTCCTGCCGCTGCCGGTCCGCTGACGCCTCGGAGGCCCACTGCGGCCGTGCGTTGGCGCGAGCGGTGTCCCGTGCCCGGCCGAGATCCGGGACACCGCCGCCCAACTCGTGCCTGAAGCGGCCGTCCACGCCATCAGTGATCTTTTGCCGGGCCATCCAGGGCGTCAATGGCCCGGATACGCGATTCCGATCGCTCGAGGGATGGCAGCGGCATCCCGGGCAGCTCATAGTCGTCCCTACCCGTACGCCGCTGTCCGGACCAGCGGCCGACATCAAGGGCATGGGGTTGCACCCTGCCTCTCACCGGCGAGCGCTGCGTCCACCGGATCATCACCGACCTGGCTGTCTTCGACGTCACCGAGAACGGCCTCGCACTGGTCGAGACCGCACCCGGCGTCACCTTCGAGGACGTCGCGGCCCGCACCGACGCGCCCCTGCGCGTAGACCACATCTCCGCCGCCTGCTGAACTGTTCTGCGGTCGGGGAGCGGGTGGCCGGCGGTCGATTCGCCATCGGCTGGACCGTACGGAAGAGAGGGGCGGCGCACGCGAATGCGCAGGGGCGCGTGACCTGGACTTCGGCCTGGGCGGGGCGAAGTCGACATTGCCTGAACAGGCGCCGGTGCGGCGCGAAAGCCCAGCCCTTGACCTGCACAAAGCAGGCAGGGAGCCGTCTTCCAGGAGTCCAAAGTGCTGCGTACTCTGTTCAAGTCCTAGATCTAGCGGTTGGGTGTTTCCTCAGGTCAGAGGCCTGATGACTGCCTCCAGGTCAGCAAATGGTCAGCATCAGGCCGGACGCTGTCCGGCTTGCTGACGTGCACCTGCGGCAGGGATCGGCTGCCCCGCCCGGAGCCCTGCTCGGAAGGCTCGATACGCGATCGAGCGCCTTACGCAGCTCTGCGCGGAGAAAAAGAAGACGGCGCCGTCCGTTGCCGAGGCCCGCGGGAACTCGGTCGGCAGACGGTCGCGGAATACGCGAAGCAGTGGCTGCCGGGGCAGCACTGAACTGCGGTGATGGTGTTATGAGCTGGCCCTCGCGGCTCGGTTGGTCCGCGTACGGTCCGGATCTTTCCTGTCCCGTGGCTTCGTGCGCGGGAGGGACTGCGGGCGGCTGGAAGGGCGACGCCTTATGGAAGTCGCGTGGGTGCGCGGTACCACATGGCGCAGGCCGTAACGACCGTCCAGGGGCGTCCAGTCGATCCAGCGACGGGCGTGTTATGCCAGGTCAGGCCTTCACGGTCCGGGGGAGTCCGCACAGTTGGTGAGACCTGTGTGAGAGCGCCGCGACGCTTCCTCGGCCTCCATTGTCGACGGCCGCTCGTCGGCCTCCAACTCGTTCGTCCTCGCCCCGCTCGTTCGTCGCGGGGCTCCGGGCGCTCCAACTGATGTGCAGGACTTGCGGGCCCGGGGTGGTGGCGGACTGGTTGGTCGCGTCGCTGACTTCGGCCGGGCCGGCGTAGTAAAGAAACCGGTCGCCTTCGCCGGGGGGCGGCTGATGGCCACGATCTGCAGGACGTGGTGAGTCCCGCGGCCTCGGCTGCGGTGCTCAGGGTGTGTTCGTGGTCGGCGAAGGTGGCCGGGCTCGGCCGGGTTGTCGCGCGGGCGGCGGCGATCACGCACCCGTCTGCGTCCCGCCGGTCCGGGTGGGAGATGGCGCCGAGTCCTGACAGGGCTCGGGCCTTTCCGTAACTTGCTCCACAACAGACCGAAGCCTGGCTGGTCCGGAGGGAAGTGTCGACATAGTGGGCCGAAGTCCTCTAGCGTTGTCGGTGTACCGTCACGGTCGTCGATGTGACCCGACAGCGCGGCAACCATCGACTTCTCCTGTTTCCGAGCTGTTGCCCCCGCTCGGCGTAGTGGCCTGCTGAAGCACACCCTGCGGGCCGAGGCGGCGACATCCCGCTACGGCATCGGCGCGGCAGCGCGCGCCCCAAGCCTGGCAGCCACCTGTTCAGGAAGGGGATTGCATTGTCATGTTCATGAAAATCAAGGCTCCCGCGCGTTGGCAGGCCATCGGTTCGGCTCTGCTCCTGGTCGCCGCCGCTCTCATCGCGGCCTTGTCCAGCGCGACCCCGGCCTCGGCGCACCCGATCAACCCCTCCGACTTCCAGCAGGTCCAACTGGCCCGCGGAGTCGCGGAGGTCGGTGAGCCGATGTCGCTGGCCGTACTCGCCGACCGGTCGGTGCTGCATACCGCTCGCAACGGGACCGTGCGCCGCACGGACGCGAGCGGCACCACCACGGTGATCGGCAGCATCCCCGTATACGCGCACGACGAGGACGGCCTGCAGGGCATCGGCATCGACCCGGGTTTCGCCACCAACCGGCACATCTACCTCTACTACGCCCCGCCGCTGTCCACACCAGGAGGCGACGCACCGACCACCGGCGGCAACTGGTCGGCGTGGCAGGGTGTCAACCGGCTTTCCCGGTTCACGCTCAACGCCGACTTCACGATCAACCAGTCCAGCAGAGTGGACATTCTCGATGTGGCGGCCGACCGGGGCACCTGCTGCCACGCCGGCGGAGACATCGACTTCGACGCGGCAGGCAACCTGTACCTGTCCACAGGCGACGACACCAACCCGTTCGAGTCCGCCGGATATTCCCCCCTCGACGAGCGGACCAACCGCAACCCGGCGTTCGACGCGCAGCGCACCGCCGCCAACTCCAACGACCTGCGCGGCAAGATCTTACGGATCAAGGTGAACGAGAACGGGTCGTACTCGATCCCGGCAGGCAACCTGTTCCCGCCCGGTACGGCCAGGACCCGGCCGGAGATCTACGCGATGGGCCTGCGCAACCCGTTCCGGATGAGCGTGGACAAGGCCACCGGCGTCGTCTACGTCGGCGACTACGCCCCCGATGCCGGGGCCACCTCGGCGCGCGGGCCGCAGGGCCAGGTCGAGTTCAACCGCGTCACGGGCCCGGGCTTCTATGGCTGGCCCTACTGCACCGGCACGAACACGAGCTCCGAGACGTACGCCGAGTGGGACTTCGCCACCAACACGGGAGGCGCGAAGTACAACTGCTCGGGCGGGCCGACGAACAACTCGTTCCGCAATACCGGCTTGAGCACGCTGCCCCCCGCCAAGGCCGCCTGGATCCGTTACGGCGGCGACGCCGGCAGCCCGCCGGCGTTCGGCAGCGGCTCGGAGTCGCCGATGGCGGGCCCGGTGTACCGATACGACCCCGACGTCAGCTTGCCCACGAAGTTCCCGCAGTCGTTCGACGGGCAGTTCTTCGCCACGGAGTTCGGCCGCGGCTGGATCAAGCCGATCCACCTCAACGCCGACGGCTCCCCGGGGACCATCGACAGCTTCCCTTGGAACGGCAAGCAGGTGATCGACTCGGCGTTCGGCCCGGACGGCTCCTACTACGTGCTGGACTACGGCTCCGGGTGGTACCAGGGCGACCAAAACTCTGCCCTTTACCGCTTCGACTACGTCGGCGGCGGCAACCGGGCGCCCACGGCGATGGCCGGCGCCAACCGGACCTCCGGCACGGCTCCGCTGACCGTGACCTTCTCCTCAGCCGGCTCATCCGACCCTGACGGTGGGGCACTGACCTATGCCTGGAGCTTCGGTGATGGCACCAGCTCCACCGTCGCCAACCCGACGAAGACGTACAACACAAACGGGGACTACACGGCCACGCTGACCGTGCGCGACCCGCAGGGCGCCACCGGCACCGCCGAGGTGCGGATCATCGTCGGCAACACCGCGCCGACCGTGACCATCAACAGCCCCGCCGCGGGGGAGATCTTCGCCTTCGGTGACACCGTGCCGTTCAGTATCACCGTGACGGATCCCGAGGACGGCACCGTCGACTGCGCCAAGGTCAAGCTCACGTACATCGTCGGTCACGACAGCCACGGCCACCCGATCACCTCGAAGACCGGTTGCTCCGGCACGATCACCATCCCGGTCGACGGTGAGCACGACGACGCGGCGAACATCTTCGGGGTCTTCGATGCCGAGTACACCGACAACGCCGGGCTCACCACGCACAAGCAGCACATCCTGCAGCCGAAGCACCGGCAGGCCGAGCACTACAAGACGTCGTCCGGCATCGCCACCCTCGACAAGTCGACCGCCGAGGGCGGCAAGTCCGTCGGTGACATCGAGAACGGCGACTGGATCGCATTCGAGCCGTACAAGCTGAGCAACGCCACGTCGTTCAGCGCCCGGGTGTCGTCAGCCGGCGCGGGCGGCACGTTGCAGGTCCGGGCCGGCTCGCCGACCGGCACCGTCCTCGGCTCCGCCACCGTCCCGGTCACCGGCTCGTGGACGAACTTCACCACCGTGGGCGGCTCGATCTCCGGTGCACCGGCCGGCACCACCAAGCTCTACCTGACCTTCGCCGGCGGCTCCGGATTCCTCTTCGACGTCGACACGTTCACCTTCAATCCCGGCGGCGGCCCGGCACCCGGCGCGGGTCCGGTCGTGGGGCTCGCGAACAAGTGTCTGGATGTTCGTGACGGCGGCTCGGCGGACGGGACGGCGGTGCAGATCTCGTCGTGCACGGGTTCGGCGGGGCAGCGGTGGACGGTGACGCCGGGGTCGACGGTCAAGGCGTTGGGCAAGTGCCTGGATGTCAGCGGCAACAGCACGGCGGACGGGGCGAAGGTCCAGTTGTGGTCCTGCAACGGTGGCGGCAACCAGAACTGGCAGGCGTACCCGGACGGGTCGCTGCGGAACCCGCGGTCGGGCAAGTGCCTGGACGTGTCGGGCGCCAACTCCTCCGACGGCACCCTCGTGCACCTGTGGACCTGCAACGGCGGAGCCAACCAGAAGTGGACCCTGCCCTGATTTCTGTCACCAAGAAGGGAGCGACGGACATGCGCAGACGACCCCGAATGCTGCTTGGCGGGGCGGCCACGGCACTCGCCGCCCTGGCCCTCCTCGTGCAGCCCACACCCGTCAGTGCCGCGGACACGTCCTACGACGTCCTCGTCTTCTCCAAGACGGCCGGTTTCCGGCACGACTCGATCCCGGCAGGGATCCAGGCCATCCGCGACCTCGGCGCGGCGAACAGTTTCACGGTGACGGCCACGGAGGACGGCAACCACTTCACCACCGGCAACCTGAGCCGTTACGAGACGGTGATCTTCCTCAACACCACCGGCGACGTCCTGAACGACGCCCAGCAGTCGGCGTTCCAGTCGTACATCAGCTCAGGCGGCGGCTTCGTCGGCGTCCACTCGGCCGCGGACACGGAGTACAACTGGCCGTTCTACGGCGACCTGGTCGGCGCCTACTTCGCCTCGCACCCCGCTGTCCAGCAGGCCAACGTCAAGGTGGAGGGGCGGGCGCACGCGGCGACCGCCCACCTGCCGCAGACATGGACCCGCACCGATGAGTGGTACAACTTCCGGACCAACCCCCGTACCACCGCGCGCGTGCTCACCACGCTGGACGAGTCGTCGTACTCGGGCGGCTCGATGGGCGCCGACCACCCGCACACCTGGTGCAAGAGCTACTCGGGAGGCCGGTCCTTCTACACCGGCGGCGGGCACAGCCAGGCGTCGTACGCGGAGCCGGCGTTCCGGGCGCACCTGCTCGGCGGCATCCGGTACGCGGCAGGCCGGACCAAGGCCGACTGCCGGCCCGAGACCGGCTACACGACCCTCTACAACGGCTCGACCACCGGCTGGTCGCAGGCCGGCCCGGGCGGCTTCACCAACGCGGACGCCACCCTCGCCTCGTACGGCGGCCTGGGCATGCTCTGGTACAGCGCCCGGCAGTTCACCAACTACTCGCTGAAGCTGGACTGGAAGATGCCCGGCGACGACAACTCCGGCGTGATCGTGGGCTTCCCACCGTCGAGCGACCCGCAGTCGGCACTGAACAACGGCTACGAGGTCCAGATCGACGCGACCGACGTGCCTGACCGCACGACTGGCTCGATCTACGCCGTCAAGGCCCCGGACACGGCTGCCCGGGACGCGGCGCTCAACCCCCCGGGCGAGTGGAACGCCTTCGAGTTGCTGGTGGAGGGCGAGCGGCTCCAGGTCTGGCTCAATGGCGTGAAGATCAATGACTTCACCAACACCGACCCCGCCCGCTCGCTCGCCGGCCACGTCGGCATCCAGAATCACGGCACGGGGGACGACGTGTCGTTCCGCAACGTCCGGATCAAGGAGCTGGGCGGCAGCCCGCCACCCACCCCCGACGCGGGTCCGGTCGTGGGGCTCGCGAACAAGTGTCTGGACGTCCGCAACGGCGGCTCGGCGGACGGGACGGCGGTGCAGATCTCGTCGTGCACGGGTTCGGCGGGGCAGCGGTGGACGGTGACGCCGGGGTCGACGGTCAAGGCGTTGGGCAAGTGCCTGGATGTCAGCGGCAACAGCATGGCGGACGGGGCGAAGGTCCAGTTGTGGTCCTGCAACGGTGGCGGCAACCAGAACTGGCAGGCGTACCCGGACGGGTCGCTGCGGAACCCGCGGTCGGGCAAGTGCCTGGACGTGTCGGGCGCCAACTCCTCCGACGGCACCCTCGTGCACCTGTGGACCTGCAACGGCGGAGCCAACCAGAAGTGGACCCAGCCCTGAGCTGACACGGCACGACGGAAGGGCCACCTGCCACTGTGCGGTGGCCCTTCCGAGTTCTATGAACGAACACTGAGTCGACCGACGGCCAGGTCGGTGTGCAGCTTTCTCTGTTCGGCAGGCAGAAGGACGGCTCCGCCGCTCAACGACGCCTCCACTGCCGGTGGGTGCCGCTGTGGCAGGACCAGAGGCTGGGTCTGGGTGCCGTTGGTGGTGCCGGCGCCGAGGACGGTCAGGCAGCGGCCGGACTGCGCGCCCACGACGGGGCGCTCTGCCCGGTCTCGATCGGTGCCGCCACCGCGGTGGCACCGACGCCGATCAGCACCCGGGCGGCGCCCAGCGCGGCCAGCCGTCCGTACCGGCGGGCCGGGGTGTCCGAAACACCAGGACGGTTCCTCACCTGCTCGTAGGGAGGGATGCCCGGCGCGCGACCGCGCGCCGGGCATCCCGTTCGGACGGGCTATACGGCGGTGAACCGCCACTGTTGGTTGGTGCCGCTGTGGCAGCTCCATTGCAGGAGCCGTGCGCCGTCGGCCGTCGAGCCGCCGTTGACGTCGACGCACAGTCCACTGGGGAGGCTTTTCACCGTGTACACACCCGCCGTGGTGGTCGGTGTGACGAGGAACTTCTGCGCGTTGCCGTTGTCGCAGGTGGACTGCTGCAGGAACGCGCCCTGAGTGGTGGACCCTCCCGTGACGGCGAGGCACTTGCCGCTGTGCAGCGCCTTCAGGTGGACGGCGCCGCCACCGGCGTCGACGGCCTGCCACTTCTGGTTGCTGCCGCCGGTCGCCGGCCACTGGACGATCTGGGCGCCGTCAGCGGTCGAGGCGTCGCTGACGTCCATGAACTTGCCGCTGTGCTGCGCCGCGACCGTCCAGGTCCGACCGGCCACGCCGCCGCCGCCCGGTTCGCCGACCCCGTTGCCGCCGAAGGTGAGCGAGTCGAGGTCGAACCAGTTGTTCGAGGTGCCCTTGAACACCAGGTAGAGCTGGTGCGAGCCGGAGAGATCGGCGGTGTTCACCGCCGACGTGGACTGGTAGTTGTTCCAGCCGCCGGTGCTCGGCACCGGTGTCGTGGCCAGGAGCGTGCCGGTCGGGGAGTCGGCGCGCAGTTCGATCGATCCGCCGCCGCTCGGCGACGACAGGCGGTAGCGCACGCTCGTGATGCCAGACAGGCTCATCGGTTTGAACGCGATCCAGTCGCCGTCGGAGATGTCGCCGACCCGCTTGCCGCTCTCCGCGCCGGCCTGCTCGACGATCTGCACACCCGACTGGTCCGTGTAGAACTCGGCCTGCTTGTGCTTGGGCTGGAGGATCGCTTGGGCGTAGCCGGTGAGCGGGTTCGCACCGCCGGGGCCGCCGTCGTCGGTGTAGCGGGCGTTGAGGACGTAGTACAGGTTGGCGCCCTCGGGGTGCCCGCCCAGCAGCGACGTGTCGATGGTGCCCGAGCACCCTGGATGGTCCGTGGTCTCATGCTGGTGGTCGTCGTGGCCGAGGGCGGGGTTGACGAACACCTTGGCGCAGTCGACGGGCGCGCCGCCGGGGTCCGAGACGGACACCTTGTACGGGACGCGGTCGCCGAAGTCCAGCATGCCGCCGTTGGACGGAATGGTGAGGGTGACGATCGGTGCGGTGTTGCCCACGGTGATCGGCACGTTGGCGAAGGCCGTCCTGCCGGTGTTGTCGGTGACCTTGAGCTGGGCGGTGTAGTTGCCGTTGGTGGTGTAGGTGTGTGACGGGTTGGCCGCCGTGGACGTGGTGCCGTCGCCGAACGTCCAGTGGTAGCTGAGCGTGCTGCCGGGATCCGGGTCCGTGGAACCCGCGCTGCTGAACTGCACGTTCAGTGGCGCGTCCCCGTTGGTGGGCGTTCCGGTGGCTTTGGCGATCGGCGACCGTCCGCCGTGGTTGTAGTCGATGCGGTAGAGACCCGAGTCGTTGTTGCCACCGGAGAAGTTGTTGCCCCATTCGAGCAGGTACAGCGAGCCGTCGGGCCCGAACTCCATGTCCATCGGCTTGAGGAACTTGGCGGCGGGCATGAAGGGGTTGGTCCGGGTGACGGCGGTCGCGGAGTCGAAGTGGACCTCCTTGACGGAGTGGCGCGACCACTCGTAGAAGAAGTGGACCCCGTCGTAGTAGGGCGGGAACTTCGTCTCGGACGGGTTCGCGGCGTTGTAGCGGTAGACCGGTCCGCCCATCGGCCCCGAGCCGCCGGAGCCGAGTTCGGGGAAGTTCGGTGAGACGCCGTAGCCGTACCACATGTTCGGCGCGACGATCGGCTTGAGGCTGGTCAGGCCGGTGTTGTTCGGTGAGTTGTTGACCGGCGCGTTGCAGTTGAACTTGGGGCCGACGACGCGGGTGTCCGGGTTGTAGGGCGCGTAGGCCTGGTTGTCGCCGTGGCAGAAGGGCCAGCCGTAGTTGCCCGGGGACTTGATGACATTGAGTTCGACGAGCCCTTCGGGGCCGCGGTTGGTCGTGGGCGGGTTGCGGTCCGGGCCGTAGTCGGCAAGGTAGACCCACCCGTTCTCCGGGTCGATCGAGAAGCGGAACGGGTTGCGGAAGCCCATCGCGTAGATCTCCGGCCGGGTCTGCGCCGTGCCCTGCGGGTAGAGGTTGCCGGCCGGGACGGTGTAGCCGCCGCCCGCCGACGGCCGGATGCGCAGGAGCTTGCCCCTCAGGTCGTTGGTGTTGCCGGCGGTGCGGGCGGCGTCGAGGTTGGCCTTGCCCGGCCGCCAGTCCAGCGGGGCGTAGCCCTGCCAGTTGGAGTCGAGGTTCGGCGGGACGTCGTCCCCGGTGCCGATGTAGAGGTTCTTGTCGGGGCCGAACTCGATGTACCCGCCCGTGTGTCCGGGCTCGGCGAACGTGCGGTCCCGGGTCGCGGGGATGTCGATGATCGTCACCTGGCTCGACAGGTTCAGGGTGTCGCCGGTGAGCGTGAACCGGGAGACCCGGTTGATGTCGTTCGGGACTCCGGCCGGGGAGTGATACAGGTACACGTAGCCGTTGTCGGCGAAGTCGGGGTCGAGCGCCAGTCCGGTGAGGCCGTCCTCGCCGCCGGTGTAGACGCTGAGCGTGCCGGCTGTCACAGTCCTGTTCGTGGTCGGTTTGAAGATCTTCACCTGCCCGCCCCGTTGGACGTAGAGCACCCGCCCGTCCGGGGCGACCGCGAGGGCCATCGGGTCCGTGGTGTTGTCGTCGAGGGTGCGCTTCTCGAAGTTGCTCCACACGGTGCCGCCGCAGTCGCCGGGCTCCTTGCCGGCCGCCCACTTGACGCCCCCGAGGACGTGGTTGCGGAAATGGGTCTCGCTGTAGGCCGCGCTGCTGTGCCCCATGGCGGTGGCCCACACGCGGCCGCCGCCGCTGTTGCGGCACCAGGAGATGGGGTGGTCCGGCCCCATGGCGCGCGGGCCCGGGTTGTACGTGCGCTCGTCCGCGGTGACCAGGACATGGACGTCGCCGCGGGGGTTGCGGTCGAAGTTGTACCACTCCTCGCTGCGGTTCCAGCGGTCCGGCAGGCCGGCCGTCGACGGGTGCTTCTTGTCCGCGACGATGGCGGTGCCGGGCAGCACGCCGGGGGAGTGTTCCGGCATGTGTGCGCCGCCGTTGATGGTCTGGTCCCACCACGGGTACTCGTTCTCGACGCCCATGTCTGTGGCGTTGTGGATCGCGACGATGCCCTTGCCGCTGGCGAGGTAGCCCTCCACCGCCTGACGTTGGGCGGCCGTGGTCCACACCATGCCCGAGGTCTGGAACATGATGAGCACGTCGAAGGTGGCGAGGTTTTCCGGGGTGAAAACGCTCGAGTCCTCGCTGTGGACCAACTCGAAGTCGTTGGCCGCCGCCTGCTCCCGAAGCATCGTGAGGCCGGCGGGGATCGAATCGTGCCGGTAGCCGGCTGTCTTCGTGAAGACCAGGGATCGGAAGGCCGGCGCAGCTGACGCCGGTTGGGCGATGACGAGCGACAGGAGCACGCTCGCGATCGCCCCGAAGATTAATATGATGCGACGCATGCCGTCTCCTATTTCGGCGGAGCAACGATGGCATGACCACGGACACGCTCCGGCCGCACCTTTGATGCGCCGGAGTGCCTGAGCGCGTCGTAGGCACGCGTGCGCCGTCAGCTCGTCGTCCCGTCCGCTGTGACGGGCAGTCAAGTCCCTACGAGGAGAGGGGGCGTCGCACCAGATGCGACCGTCTCCCGTGGTCTGCCGGTCAGCATGCAGCGGCCTATCGCAACAGTCAATATGGTTCGGGTGCGGTCGATTCCATAACACATTTTGCGCAGCAATCGCCGTGGTTCGGCGCGCGACTGTCGTCGGGCCGATTCCATAACACATTTTGCGAATCATTCTTCGTGGGTCGGCGCGCGACTGCGGACGGGCCGATTCGATAACAGATTTTGGCATATCAACCGCTGATGTCTGCTGGTATTGCCAGGCACTCATCCAGGCATTTACCCTCGGGGCGGCGATGTCGCCATCGCGTCCGGTGAAAGTTGGCGGCTATTCGACCTGACGACGCGAATGCAGAGGTTCCCACGATGTCTGGCCTGCTGCCCTCACCGCTGCTCGCTCTGCGAGGCATCGGCAAGTCGTTCCTCGGCGTGCGGGTGCTCGACGGCGTCGACCTCCAGGTCGGGCCGGGCGAGGTGCACGCGGTCGTCGGCGAGAACGGCGCCGGCAAGTCCACGCTGATGAAGGTGGTGTCCGGCGTCCACCAGCCCGACGAGGGAACGGTCGAGTTCGCCGGCGCACCGCGGACGTTCCGCAGCCCGCGCGAGGCCCGACAGGCCGGTATCGGCATCGTCCACCAGGAACTGACCCTGCTGCCCGAGCGCACCGTCGCGGAGAACGTCTGTCTGGGCCGCGAGCCCCTGCGCCGCGGGCTCGTCGACCGTAGGGCGATGCTCAGCCACACCGCGGAGCTCCTCGCCTCGGTCGGGGAGGGCTCGTTACCGCCCGACACGCGCGTGGGACGACTCGGCGTGGCGCAACAACAGGTGGTCGAGATCGTCAAGGCGCTCGCCCTCGACGCGCGGCTGCTCATCATGGACGAACCCACCGCGGCTCTCGCCGACCACGAAGTCGACCAGCTCTACGCGCTCGTACGGCGGCTGCAGGACAACGGGATAGGCGTGCTGTACGTCTCGCACCGCCTCAAGGAGGTCTTCGACCTGTCCAGCCGGATCACCGTGCTCAAGGACGGCCGTGCGGTGGCCACCTTGGACACCGCGGACACCAGCGCCGATCAGCTGGTGCGCCACATGGTCGGCCGTGAGCTGTCGAGCTACTACCCCGCCCCGGCGAAGCCGCAGGAGCTGGGCCCGGTGCGGCTGACTGTCCGGGGCGGAGGAAACCGGAAGCTGCGCGGCATCGACCTACGGCTGCGCGCCGGCGAGGTGCTCGGCGTCGGCGGCCTGCAGGGTTCCGGCCGGTCGGCGTTGGCCCGCGCACTGTTCGGCGCCGCACCGTTCAGCACCGGCCAGGTGACCCTCGACGGAGCGCCGGTCCGGCTGCGCTCGCCCCGCGCCGCGATACGGGCCGGTATCGCCTACGTCTCCGAGGACCGCAAGGGCGAGGGGATCGTCGCCGACCAGTCGGTGCTCGACAACGCGCTGTTGGCCGGCCGCGCCGTCCGTCCGGGCCCGGTCGGCCGCGGTGCCCGGACCGCGCGGGTCCGGGAGTTGCTCGCGGCCGTCGAGCTTCGCGCTGCGGGAGAGGACCAGGAGATCCGTTTCCTGTCCGGGGGCAACCAGCAGAAGGTCGTGTTGGCCAGGTGGCTCGCGCTCGCCCCGAGGATCCTGCTCTTCGACGAGCCGACCCGGGGCATCGACGTGGGCGCCAAGTCGGCGATCCACGATCTCGTCCGCCGGCTGGCCCGCGACGGCGCCGCCGTGCTGATGGTCTCGTCCGAGCTGCCCGAGCTGCTCGGCATGAGCGACCGGATCATCGTCATGCGCGACGGCCGGATCGCCGGCGAGCTACCCGCCGGCGCGACGGAGGAGGACGTCGTCGCCCTGGCGGTCGGCACCGTGCGGGAGGAGGCCGGATGAGCGGCGCGCTGTCCCCGCCGGCCCGGTGGACCCCGCCCGGCGTGTTCGTCGCCCTGGTCCTCACCCTGGCGATCGGCTGGCTCATCGTCACGGTCGACGGCGGCCGGCTGTTCAGCGTGGCGACGACGGTGAGCCTGCTGCACGTCGCGGCCGTTCTGGGCCTCGTCGCGGTCGGCCAGACGCTGGTCGTCGTCGGGGGCTCGCTGGATCTGTCCGTGGCGTACGTGGTCAGCCTGAGCACCCTCGTCGCCGCCGAGACCATGGCCGGTGACGACGGTGCGCTGCTGCCGGGGATCGGCCTGACGCTCGCCGTCAGCGCCACGATCGGCCTCGTCAACGGATTGCTCGTCACCACAGTGCGGATCAACCCCTTCATCGCGACCGTCGGTGTCGGACTGCTGCTGAAGGGATACCTCGACAACGGATACGACGGCCCGGCCGGCAAGACCGCACCCGCCCTGGTGCAGGGCCTGGGGTACCAGCGCATCGGCCCGGTGCCGCTGTCGTTCCTGCTGCTCCTCGCCGTCGCCGCCGCGGCCTGGTTCGTGCTGGCGCGCACCCGCTTCGGCCACCACCTGATCGCCGTGGGCGGTGACCCGGAGGTCGCCCGGCTCTCCGGCGTGCGGAACAGCCGGGTCCTCGTCACCGCCCATGTGCTGTGCGCCCTCTGCGCCGGCCTCGCCGGGATCTACCTCGCCAGTCGTCTCGGCGCCGGCGCACCGAGGGTCGGCACCGAGGGACTGTACGACCTGGAGTCGATCGCCGCGGTGGTGCTCGGCGGCACCGCCCTGGCCGGCGGGCGCGGCGGCGTTGTCGGCACGGTCGGCGGCGTGCTGCTGCTCGCGAGTATCGACGCCATCTTCAACCAGCTCGAGGTCGACGTGTTCTTCAAGCAGGTGATCCGCGGCGTGATCATCATCGCGGCGGTCGCCGTCTACGCCCGCCGGGCGATGCGAAAGGCGTCATAGCATGCAGATCGCGCGTCCACTGCGGCTCCTTGAGTTCCGCTCCGGCAGTCTCGCACCGATCCTCGTGATCCTGGCGGTGTTGCTGGTTCTGCTGACCGCCCGCCAACCGGACTTCCTCTCGCCGCCGTCGCTGATGTCGTTCCTCGGCCGCTCCGCGCCGGTCGTCCTGCTCGCCGCCGGCCAGTACTTCGTGATCGTCTCCGGCGAGTTGGACCTGTCCGTCGGCTCTCTGGTCACCGCGCAGGTGGTCATCGCCGCCCGGCTGATCGACGGCGATCCGTCGGCCGGCTGGCCTGTCGTCGTGCTCCTGCTCGCGTTCGGCGTCGCCGTCGGCCTCGTCAACGGCCTCGTCACCACGCGGCTGCGGGTGCCGTCGTTCATCACGACCCTCGGGATGTTCCTGATCCTCGTCGGTGCCGTGTACCTGTGGTCCGACGGTGCCCCGAAGGGCGGCCTCTCCGAGGAGTTCCGCCGGCTCGGCCGGTCGGCGTTCGAGGACGTGCCCGCGCTGGGCCGGATACCGTACGCCCTGGTCATCCTGGTGGCGGCGGCCGCTCTGGCGCTGGTGCTGACGCGTTCGGACTTCGGCCGCACCCTGGTCGCCGTCGGCGGCAACCCGCGGACCGCCGAGCTGAGCGGCGTGCGTGTGTGGCGCGCCAAGACCATGGCGTTCGTCCTCAGCGGACTCGCCGCCACGCTCGCGGCGGTCCTGATCGGCGGGTACAGCGGAGTGTCGTTCCAGGCCGGTGCCGGCCTGGAGTTCGGCGCGATCACCGCGGCGGTCCTCGGCGGTGTCGCTCTGGGCGGGGGCCGCGGTTCGGTCGTCGGCGCGATGCTGGGCGCGCTGACCCTCGAGACGCTCTTCACGCTCATGAACTTCTACGGCGTCTCCGGCGCCCTCAAACCGACCGTCCAGGGCGCGATCATTCTGCTCGCCGTGGCGGCGGCGTCCTTCCGTCTCCCGTCCAGATGAAGGGGATCCAGTGAGGCACTCCATGACGGTGCTGGCCGTGAGCACCTTGCTGGTGCTGGCCGGCTGCGCCACCGACGAGCCCACCACCCGCGCATCGGGTTCGCCCTCCGCGGGCACCGGGTCGGGCACCGGGAAGCAGTCGAAGTTCTTCGTGCGGGCCGACTACGACAAGCAGCTCGCGCTGCTGGACGCCGCGCCCACCGGGCCGGCCGGCAAGCCCTGGGAACAGGCGCTCAACCCGGCGATGGTGGAGACCGCGAGGTTCAAGAAGCCCGGACCGCACAAGATCTGCTTCTCCAACGCGGGGCTGAACAACCCCTGGCGCCAGGTCGGTTTCAAGACCATGCAGGCCGAGGTCGACACGCACCGTGGCCGGATCTCCGATTTCGTCCACGTCGATGCCGAAGGCAAGGACCAGAAGCAGATCGCCGACATCAACGACCTGCTCGGCAAGGGCTGCCACGCGCTCATCGTCTCGCCGAACACCACCGCGACGCTCACCCCGGCCGTGGAGGCCGCCTGCCGGAAGGGTCTGCCGGTCATCGTCTTCGACCGCGGCGTCGACACGACCTGCCCGGTGACGTTCATCAACCCGATCGGCGGCTACGGATTCGGCCACGTCGCGGCGGAGTTCGTCACCCAGAAGATGAAGCGGGGCGGCAAGGTGCTCGCGCTGCGTATCCTGCCTGGCGTCGACGTGCTGGAGACCCGTTGGTCCGCGGCGAAGGTCGCCTTCGACAAGGCGGGCGTCGACGTCGTCGGCGTCGAGTTCACCGACGGCGACCCGGCCAAGACCAAGAAGATCGTCAACGACTACATCCAGCGGCACGGCACGATCGACGGCGTCTGGATGGACGCCGGGGCGGTCGCGGGCGCGGCGGTCGAGGCGTTCGAGGACGCCGGCAAGCCCGTGCCGCCGATCAACGGGGAGGACCAGCTCGACTTCCTGAAGCTGTGGAAGGACAAGAAGCTCACGGCGATCGCCCCGACGTACCCGACCTACCAGTGGCGCACCCCGATCATCGCCGCGCTGAAGATCCTCGACGGCGAGCAGGTTCCGAGCCCGTGGAAGCTGCCGCAGCCGACCATCACCGAGGACAATCTGGACGAGTACGTCGACCCCGCCATGCCGCCGCTGCACTACGCGATGTGTGGCTGCACGGACCTGCCCGGTTACCCGCGGCGCTGGAAGTAGTGCGGTGTACACCATCGGTGTCAACCCGTGGGTCTGGGCCTCGCCGGTCGACGACGCGGCCATGGCCGAACTGGTGCCGCGGATCGCCGCGTTCGGTTTCGACGCGGTCGAGCTGCCGATCGAGCAACCCGGCGACTGGGACCCGGCCCGCACCCGGGACCTGCTGGCGGCGCACGGCCTGCGTGCGGTCGGCGTCTGTGCGGTCACCTCGCCCGGACGTGATCTTGTGAACGCCCCGCCGGAGGCCGTCGCCTCCACCGTGGCGTACCTGAAGGCGTGTGTGGACAGTGCGGTGGCCGTCGGCGCGCCCTGCGTCGGCGGCCCGGTCTACGCCGCGGTGGGGCGGACCTGGCGCATGTCACCGGTGGAGCGCGCGGCCTGCTACGCGGACGTCCGCCGCGCCCTGCGGCCAGTGGCCGACCACGCGGGGGAGCGGGGCGTGAGCATCGGTGTGGAGGCCCTCAACCGCTATGAGACGAGCGTCGTCAACACGGTCGAGCAGGCGGTGGAGCTGATCGACGGCCTGCCCGCGAACGTCGGTCTCATGATCGACACCTATCACATGAACATCGAGGAGGCCGACCCCTACGAGGCGCTCGTCACGGCTGGTCCGCACCTCAAGCACGTCCAGGTCAGCGGCACCGACCGCGGCGCCCCGGGCGCCGACCACTTCGACTGGCCACGCTTCCTCGCCGGCCTGGTCACGACCGGCTACGGCGGCGCGGTGTGCATCGAGTCGTTCACCGCGCAGAACGAGGCCATCGCCACCGCCGCCTCGATCTGGCGGCCGCTTGCCCCGTCGCAGGACACCCTCGCCCGTGACGGGCTGTCCTACCTCCGAACTGTCCTCCGTGGACTGGAAAGCGCTCCCTTGACCGGGTCATAGGGGGCGCGCCCGCACGCCGAGCACCCCGGTCGCGCCGTCATCCCCTTCTGCCCGGGAACCCCACAAGGAGAAAAGGTGTTCACAACTCTCAGAATACGAAGGCGGCTGCTGGCCGGAGCCGCCACAGCCGGTCTGACCGCGACCGCCGTCATGGCGTTCCCCCCGCCCGCGTCCGCAGCTCCCCTCACTCTGTATGTCTCGCCGTCCGGCACCGGCACCGACTGTTCCAGCGCGCAGCCGTGCTCACTGACAGCCGCGCAGGCGGCGGTGCGATCGCTCAACGACGCCATGTCGGACGACATCGTGGTGCAGTTGGCCGACGGTGTGTACCGGCTGGCCCAACCCTTGCGGCTGACGGCGGAGGACTCCGGCTCAGGCGGTCACACGGTCATGTGGCGGGCCGCCCCGTCGGCGCGTCCGGTGATCACCGGTGCCCGGGCGGTCACCGGCTGGTCGGTGGCCGACGCGGCCAAGAACATCTGGAAGGCCGACGTGCCCGCCGGCCTCGATACCCGGCAGCTCTATGTCGACGGCGCCGTCGCCACCCGGGCACGCACACAGGTGAACAGGGCCGATTTCACGGCCTCCAGCGCCGGAATGAGGTTCTCGAGCGGTGCGCTGAGCTATCTGAACAACCTGGCCGACCAGAGCCGGGTCGAGGTGGAGAGCGTCAACTCCTTCACCGACCGGTACTCGCCGGTGCAGAGCATCAGTGCGAACTTCATCACGATGCAGCAGCCGGCGTGGAACAACAACAACTTCGGCTACGACACCCTGATGCGGCCGCACCGGGCCGGTCCGTTCTACCTGTCCAACGCGTACGAGTTCCTGGACTCGCCCGGCGAGTGGTACCTCAACCCCACGGCCGGAGCCCTGTACTACATCCCCCGGGCCGGGCAGAACATGAGCACCGCCAGCGTGGAACTGCCGAGGCTGCAGTCGCTGGTGAGCGTCGGGGGCACGTACGGCGAGCCGGCGCACCACGTCACGTTCAGCGGGATCACCTTCACCGGTACGAGCTGGCTGGGCCCCAGCAGCAACCAGGGTTACGTAGACCAGCAGACCGGCGCGTACATCTCCGGCAACTGGAACTGGCCGAGCTTCGACTCCTGCCACAACGGCTGCACACAGTTCGAGGCGGCCCGGCCGCACTGGCAGCAGATGCCGGCCGCCGTGCAGATCTCCGCCGCCAACACCATCACCTTCAGCGACTCCCGGTTCGTCAACCTGGGCCAGACGGCCATCGGTATTGGCAACGACGCGGGCGCGCACGCCAGCGGCGTCGGCCTGGGCGCCCGCGACATCACGGTGACCCGGTCGGAGATCGCCCGGAGCTCAGCGGGCGGCATCCTCGTGGGCGGCGTGCGCGCCGACGCCCACCACCCCAGCGACCAACGCATGGTCAACAGGGACATCACGATCAGCAACAACCGTATCCACGACCTCGGGGCGGACTACCGGGGCATCGTCTCCGTCCTGACCACGTACGTCACCAACAGCACCGTCGCTCAGAACGAGGTCTACAACATGCCGTACTCCGGCATGTCGATCGGGTACGGCTGGGGCGCCAACGACGCGGGCGGCAGCAACCACTATGCCAACCGCGGCCTGTACAACTACCAGCCGCGCTACACGACGCCGACCACCGCGTCCAACAACCGGCTCATCGGCAACTACATCCACGATGTCATGCAGCAGATGAACGACGGCGGCTGCATCTACACCCTCGGATGGAACCCGAGCGCGCAGATCAGCAGGAACCACTGCCTGCGGACCAACGGATACTTCGGGGTGTACTTCGACGAGGGCTCGAAGTACTACACAGCCACCAACAATGTCTTCTCGAACACCGGTACGTGGGCGACGGCCAACTACTGGGGTGGCGAGAACATGGGGAACTGGACCGTCACCAACAACTGGTCGACCAACGGCAGCACGAACATCACCAACGGTGACCGCGGCAACGTGGTCTCCGGCAATGTCACGGTCACCAATGGCAACTGGCCTTCCGGTGCCCAGGACGTGATGGCGTCCGCCGGACCGCAGGGCAGCACCCCGCCGCCCACGGGTCAGCAGATCGTGGGCGCGCAGTCGGGCCGCTGCCTGACCGTCCCCGGCGCCGGCACCACCAACGGCACCCAGACCCAACTCTGGGACTGCACCGGCGCGGTCGGCCAGACCTGGACCTACACTGCCGGCAAACAACTGACCGTCCACGGCGACAAGTGCCTCGACGCCAGCGGACGCGGCACGACCAACGGCACCGCCGTCATCATCTGGGACTGCAACGGCCAGAACAACCAACAGTGGAACGTCAACCCCGACGGCACCATCACCGGCGTCCAGTCCGGACTGTGCCTCGACGCCAACGCCGGCGCCACCGCCAACGGCACCAGGACCACCCTCTGGTCCTGCAACGGCGGCAGCAACCAGCAGTGGGCACTGCGATAGGGGAATACATCGGCCTCGCTCGCGACAGGACCCGTCCGTCGCGAGCGAGGCTCGCCTCTAACGCCGTAGCAGGGTCGGCTCTCCCGGCCCGCTGCGGCGCACCACCCACGCGTCAGTGATGTGGGTGAACATCGCCTCGGCCGCACCCTTGGGGTCGTGCGCTGCGATCCGCTCGTAGATGCGCCGATGGCCGTGGTTGGACGCGACGCAGAAGGCGCGGCCGGTTCGGCCCATGTAACGGGCCGAGTCGATGACCTGGCGCTCCAGCGAGCGGACCACGGCACGGCCGATGCGGTTCCCCGACGCCTGCATGACGGTGTCGTGGAACGCCCGGTCCTCTTCGTGGTACGAGGCGGGGTCGTCGACGAGCTCGTCCATCCGCTCCACCAGACTGCGCAGTTGGTCGATCACCTCGGCGTTCGCCAGGCGGGCGGCGACGTTGGCCATGTCGGACTCCAGCGCGCGGCGGGTCGCGACGAGGTGATCGAGAATGGCCAGGCTCTCGTCCTCGGCGATGGTCGCGCCGAGGACCAGCTCGTCAAGCATGTTCCACATCGCCGGCGGGGTAACCATCGTGCCGGCGCCCTGGCGGACCTGCACCAGCCCCTTCTCCTGAAGTACCTTCACCGCCTCGCGGACCACGGTGCGGCTGACCGAGAAGGTCTCGCAGAGCACCGGCTCGGGGGGGAGCGGCGAACCGGACGGATGGACTCCACGGACGATCCGCTCCACCAGCTCAGCCGTGACCGCGGCGGCGAGGTTCGCCGGGCGCCGACTCCAGGCGGGGGCCGCGGAAGCCTCTGCGGATGGCTGCGGTACTGCCGTCATGACACCCCCCGGGGACCCGTGCCCTACCACGGATGCTCGCCAACTATAGGGCATCCGGTTGACGTCATACGTCATACGGGTTACATACGTCATACGAGTTGCGTTCCTCCTCAACCTCAACTGCCGGACAGCCGGCCACCTCAGGAGAGTGGGGCAGCAATGAAGCAGCGAACACTGTGGTCGGCGACCCTGGTTACCGGGCTCCTTGTCTTAGCCGGCTGCGGAAGCGCCTCCGACCCGGATTCGGCGTCCGGTGGTTCGAAGGGCAAGCTCGTCGTCTGGGACTGGAAGTCCGGCGACGCCACAGCGTCCTCGTACGTCAAGAAGGCCAAGGCCGACTTCGCCAAGCAGCATCCCGGCGTGACGGTCGAGTTCGTCGCGCAGCCCTTCGAGCAGTACTACACCCTGCTCGGGGCCGCCATCCAAGCCGGCAAGGGGCCGGACGTCATGCTCTTCAACGGCGGCGGGCAGATCCGTGACCGCGCGGACTCCCTTCTGCCGTTGGACGAGTACGTCCGTGATGACAAGAAGCGGCTCGCCGGGTGGGAGGCCTTCACCAAGGACAGCAAGACCTATGCCGCTCCGGTGACCTTGCAAGGTCACCCGATCTACTACAACAAGTCGCTCTACCGGAAGGCAGGGCTGGACCCGGAGCAGCCGGCCACCAGCTGGGACGAGTTCGTCGCCGACTGCCGGACCATCACCAAGGCGACCGGTGCCAGGTGCTTCGCGCAGGGCAACAAGGAAGGCGTCGGTATCCAGTTCTTCCTGTCCGGACTCGGCTCGGGCGTCCTGTCGCCCACGGAGTACGACGACTGGATCGCCGGCAAACGAGACTGGTCTTCGCCGGCGGTCAAGCGGGTCTTCTCGCTCTGGAAAGAGGCCGACGACAAAGGCCTGAACAACGACGGGGCGAACTCGACGGCGATGTTCAACGACGCGTTCGCGGTGTTCCAGTCCAACAAGGCCGCCCACATCATCGGGTTGATGTCGGACATCGGGCACTGGAAGGACTTCGCCGAATTCCTCGACGCCGACGATGTCGGCGTCATGAAGTCGCCCGTCGTCACGTCCGGTGCCACGCCGAGCCTTCCCTACGACGGCGGCATCGGCTACGCCGTCGCGAAGTGGACCAAGGACCCCAAGGCCGCCGCCGACCTGGTGCGCTCCCTGACCTCGACCGACGCACTGAAGTCGTTCTACGCCGACGCGGGCGCCATCGCGGCCGACCGCACCGTGGACGTCTCGAGCGCCGGCCCGGCCGTCGCCACCATCGTGTCCGAGATCGACCGTGGCAAGCCCGCCCTGCATGTGGCCCTGCCGTCCAAGACGGTGGACCTGATGGGGCGGCTGTCCCAGCAACTGCTGAGCGGATCGGTCACGGTCGACGCGGCGGTCAAGCAGCTGGCGGCGTCCGACCAGGCGGGCTGAGGCCATGTCACCCATTGGTTCGTCGGGCCGCGCTGCTCAAGCAGGGCGGAGCGACGGGGCGCGAGCAGGTGAGGCGGTAGATGGCCGCGGCCCTGCGTCGAAGTCTCCGCGAGTCCGGGGCGGCCGGCACGCCGACCGCCTCGCCCCCTACATCCTGGTCGCTCCCGCTGTCCTGATCATCGTGGTGCTCCGGCTCTGGCCACTGGGACTGGGTGTCAACTTCTCCTTCACCGGTGACGGCGAACGCAACGGCGCCACGGTGGGGTTCGACAACTACGCGGAGCTCATCGACGACCCGCTGTTCCGCACCGCGCTGCGCAACGTCGGACTGCTGGTGCTGTTGCTGCCGGTCGCGGTCGCGATCCCGGGACTGCTCGCCACCTTCATCTATCTGCGGGTGCCAGGACACCCGATCTTCCGGAGCGTCTACTTCTTCCCGGCTGTGCTCTCACCGGTGATCGTCGGCGCGATCTTCAACCTGCTCCTCGCCTTCGACGGTCCGTTGAACGCCGTGCTCGGCGGCTCGGGGCTCGGCCCGGTGGACTGGCTCGGCGATCCCGACGTAGCCATGTTCACCGTCCTCGGCGTGCACATCTGGGCCACGTCAGGGATGGCGCTGGTGGTGTTCCTGGCCGGGTTCTCGACCCTGGACCCCGCGCTCCTGGACGCCGCACGGGTCGACGGCGCCTCGCTCGCGCGGATGATCTGGCACGTCATCATCCCGGGTCTGTCCCGCACCATCCAGTTCGTCGTCGTCACCACGATGATCGGGATGCTGACCTCGATGTTCGGGCTGCTCTACGTCATGACCAGTGGTGGCCCGGAAGGGTCGACCTACCTGCCGGAGTACTACATCTGGGTTCAACAGGGGCAGATGAGCCGCCCGGCGCTCGCGTCGGCCGCGTCCACCTTCCTCTTCCTCATCATGCTGGTCGTGGGCCTCCTTCAGGTCGGCCTGCTGCGCCGGGCGGGGAGGGAGGACTGATGTCCCGCCTGGGACCGAGCAGATGGCTGGTCGCCGTGCCGATGGCGCTCCTCGCCCTGGCGACGATCTACCCGCTGCTGTTCACCGTCAACGTCGCGATGAAGACCCGCCGGGAGTACGTCCTCGACCGGTTCTCCCTGGCAAGCACTCTGAGGTGGGACAACCTCAGCACCGCGTGGAACAGCGACGGCATGGGGCGGTACTTCCTCAACTCCTTGATCGTGGTGACCTGCGCCGTAGCGCTGTTGCTGCTCATCGGGTCCATGGCCGGGTTCGCGCTGGCCCAGGTGCGGTTCCGCGGCTCGTCCGCGCTGACTCTGGTCTGCCTCGCGGCGCTGTTCATCCCGTTCCAGGTGATCATGGTGCCGCTGGCCAGGATCATGGCCGACGGCGGTCTCATCGACACCTATCCGGGGCTGATCCTCGCTTACGTCGCGCAGTTCCTGCCGTTCACCGTCTTCTTGATGACGAGCTACTACCGAGCGGTGCCCACCGAGCTCGTCGACGCCGCACGGATCGACGGCAACACCCTGTACGGCGTCTACCAGCGGATCATGCTGCCGATGGGTGCTCCGGCACTGCTGTCGGTGGGCATCCTCGACGCGCTGTTCTGCTGGAACGACGTGCTCATCTCGCTGCTGATGATGCCGTCGGCCGCCCATCGCACCCTGATGGTGGGCATCACCTCACTGCGCGGCCAGTACTCCGCCGACATCCCCACCTTCGCAGCCGGTGTCCTGATCGCCGGGCTCCCCGTGTTGGTGACCTACCTGTTCCTGCAGCGCCAGATCGCCGACGGCGTGACGGCCGGCGCGACGAAGGGATGACGCATGCGCATCACCGGGTACAGAACCCTGACGACGGCGCAGCGATGGGGTCGACCTGTCGGTGACGCCAACGGCGTCTACGCCGACGGCGTCATGCCGGTGCCGGTCGTCATCGTCGAGACCGATGAGGGGATCACCGGAGTCGGCCTGGGACCGCACGTGGAAGCCGAGGCGATCTTCGCCGCCATCGACGGCCAGGACCCGCGCGCGGTGACCGCCCTCTACGACCGCATGCTGCGGCACACCTTCAAAGCCGGGCATGCCGGCGTGGTGTTCGGCACGATCGGCGCGTTCGACACGGCGTTGTGGGACATCAAGGCACAGGCCGTGGGTGAGCCGCTGTGGCGGTTGCTCGGCGGCAACGACCGCATGGTCCATGCCTACGCCTCCGGCCTGGACATCGGCCTCACCGACGACGAGCTCGTCGCCACCTACCAGGTCTATGCCGAACGCGGGCTGAGGGCGGCGAAGCTCAAGGGAGGCCTGGACATCGAGCGTGACCGGCACCGGCTGTCGCTCGTACGCGAGGTGTTGACCGAGGCTGCCCACGGGACCCGGCCAGGGCTCATGCTGGATGTGAACGAGTCCTGGAGCCGCAAGCAGGCGGTACGCCACGTCGCTGAGCTGGAACGCACACTCGACCTGACCTGGATCGAGGAGCCGGTCCGGCGCTGGGACTCCGACGGCCTCGCCGCTGTCAGCCGTGGCGTACGGACGGCGGTCGCCACGGGGGAGAACCTCACCGGCCTCGAGCAGTTCCGCCCGCTGATCGCGGCCGGAGGCGTCGACATCGTCCAGACGGCCGCCGTCTGGGGAGTCACGCACTTCCTGCGTGTCGCTGCGCTGGCGCACGCCTACGACCTGCCAGTCAGCCCGATCGGCAACACGCCTGTCGCGCTGCTGCACGCCGCGACATCGGTGCCCAACCACCTCGCCAGCGAACTGCAGGGCCTGCAGCCGCCGATCGGCGTCGCGATGGACCTGCACGTCGAGGACGGCGCCTTCGTGCTCGGCGACACGCCGGGCCTGGGCATCCGGATCGACGAAACGGTGATGACCGCGCCCCGTCAGCGAACGGCACACGCACCCGACGGACCGCACATACGGCCGGAGCAGGCCGGCCGGCGGCTGCTCGCGGTCACCCCTGGACCATGCCGATCCACCGCGGAAGGGACGTCAGACACCATGGAGATGGAGGATCGATGAAGGCGGTTGTCCACTGCGGGGCCCGCACTCTCGAGACCGAGAGCCGGGCCGCCGAGGCGCCGGCCCTGGCCAAGGAGTGGGGCGGGCGCGGCGTCAACGTCAACGCCATCGCACCGGGCTGCATCGCCCCGGACAACACCGAGGCGTTACGCGCGGACCCCCAGCGCAACCAGGCGACCCTTGGCCGCCGGATCCCGGCCGGTCGCTGGAGACGCGCCGACGATCTCGCCGGGGCCACGGTGTTCCTCGCCTCCCCGGCGTCGGACCATGTCGACGGCATCGTTCTTCCCGTTGATGGCGGATGGCTGGGGCGATTATGAGCCGCCAAGCATCACCAGCCGGCCGCGCCCGAGTCGATCGTGCGTGCGAACCCGAGGTGGCGACGCGCGCGGCACCTGTGGCGGCCTTGCCCGGGGCAACATGTACGGGCTCGTGATGCGAGCCGGCCGAGCCGACGAGACGAGCCTGGTCGTCGCCGCACAGGCCGGCGATCCACGAGCGCTCGACGACCTGGCCGCGACGTACCTGCCGCTGGTATACGCGATCGTGCGCAGGGCACTGGGTGAGCTTGCGGACGTCGACGACGTGGTGCAGGAGACGATGCTGCGGGCACTTCCTGAGCTGCGCACGCTGCGCGCCCCGGAGTGCTTCCGGCCCTGGCTGGCCACGATCGCGACACGACAGATCAGCACCCATCTGAACCGGCGGCAGGCGGACGCCGAACGGACGGCCTCCCTCGACGAGATGGCCGACCCGCCGGATGCCGACGCCGAGAACCTGGCCCTGATCCACGTCGAGCTGTCCGGCCATGGCCGAAAGACCGTACGCGCCAGTCGATGGCTCGACCCGGACGCCCGGGCGCTGCTGTCGCTGTGGTGGCTGGAGACCGCGGGCCGGCTGACGAGGGCGGAGCTCGCGGCGGCGCTGGGAACGAGCGTGGCTCACGCGGGTGTGCGCGTCCAGCGGATGCGCAACCAGCTGGAGCTGAGCCGGTCACTCGTCGCCGCGCTGGAAGCCAGCCCCCGGTGCCCACAGTTGACCGCCGCGCTGGGGGGCTGGGACGGCGTACCGAGCACGCTGTGGCGTAAGCGCATCACCCGGCACACCCGATCCTGTGCGGACTGCGGCCGGGCCGCCGACGAACTGGTCCCCCTTGAGCGGCTGATCGTCGCCTTGGCGCTGCTCCCCGTCCCGTCGGCGCGGTCGGCGACGGTGCTCGGCAAACCTGCGCTCGCCGGGGCGACCGAGAATGCCGTCGTGGGGGTAGTCGAGTCGGCACCCAGGTCATCTCGTTCGGCGACGGCGCCGTGCTTTTCGGCACTACGGCGACTGCGACTGTTCAAGCAGGCCGCCGATAACGAAAACTGCCGCGATTTACACGCGTCCGCCACTCCAATTCGCCGCCTGAAAACGTTATGAGGGGAGGCCGTCAATAGTCCCGCTTCTCCGGTTAGTTGTACGACGGCTCAGGCCGATATATATGACGATTCCCTCTTGAATAGACCATGGCAATCTGTCAATCTTCTAGTCGTCGAGGCGTGACGTTCCCCGTTCATGATCTGTGAAAGCGGAATCCGAAATCGATCTACGGATTGCCAGTTGCAGTTCCTGTACCAGGGCATGGACCCCAACGCCGGCGGTGACTGCATCTCCCTGCCGTGGCGGATGGGGCTACTCACCCGGACCAACTCCGCCTGCTGACCGGAGATCCGGGCGAAGCCGGGGAGCGAGGCTTTCCAGGCGCCACGGCAGCGGCATGACGCTGACATGCTCGCTGCGCGAGCGATCTGGGAGGGGGCCGGCGCGGAGAGGGCAAGCTCCGCGCCGGCTCGGCCGGCTGCCGGCAGGCGGCCGGCGTCAACAGATCCTGCACAGCGCAGACGTGACCACACCGCCAACCGGGAAGGCACGACCATGCCCCACCCCCATCGCCGGCGCTACCTCGCCCGGGCGCTCGCCTGCATCCTGACCGCTCTCGGCGCGCTCGCGGTCGTCGAGCCCCAGAGCGCCTCGCCGGCCGCCGCCGACACCGCCCAGTTCCGCGGCGTCAACTGGGCCCGGCTCGGTGACAACTTCCACGGTGGGCCGCTGGTCCTGCACGGGTTGAGCGGCTCCGACAGCTACCAGACGGTCGTGGCGAAAGCCAACGCCATCTACACCGGCTTCGAGAACAACCTCGGCGCCAACACCGTTCGGCTCCCGATCAACACGTACACAGTCGGGACGAGCTGGTGGAGTTCGTACACGGGCGCCATAGACGCGGCCACCGCGAAGGGATTCAAGGTCGTCCTCTCCTACTGGGAGGACGGGGTGGCCGCCCGCGGCGGTCGCATCGTCGACCCGAGCGCCTTCGACACCATGTGGAACACCGTGCTTGCCCGGTACGGCACCAACAGCCTCGTCTACTTCGAGCCGATGAACGAACCGGCGGGACACAGCGCCGGCGAGTGGGCGAACGCGGTGAGCAACTGGATCAATGGCCACCCGTCGATTCCGCGGAACCGCATCTTCGTCAGCGGTGCCGGCCTGAACACCGACATCAAATCCATGTGCGCCGACCGCCGCCTCGACGGGACGTTCCTGTCGCTGCACCACTACACGTTCTTCAGCGGCGCGAAGACCTACGACCAGTGGGTGGCGTACCTGCGGAACGCGATCGGCTCCTGCGCCGGCCGCACTGTCGTCGACGAGTTCGGCGCGCCGATGGATACCGGGCTCAACTACCACGACGCCGGCAGCACTGACAACTTCGTGCGCTACTTCCGGGCCACCACCACGGTGCTCCGGGAACTGCGGATCGGCTCCGTCTACTGGCCCGGGCTGGGCGGGAAGATACGCGCCGGCCAGGGGGACGACTGGTATGCCATGCAGAAACTGCACGGCACCGGTACCAACCTCACGCTCAGCACCCCCAGCGCCAGCGGCCGCGAGCGACTCAGGTACGGCTGGGGCCTGGACGGCGACGTCCCCGCCCCGACGAGCTTGCTGCGCAACGTCGGCACCGGGCGCTGTCTGGACATCCCCGGCGGGACCGCGGCGAACCTCCAGGTCCAGGTGGACACCTGCGCCAACTCGGTCGGACAGCAGTGGACCTTGACGGCCGGCGGACAGATCACCGCACTCGGGGGCGAGAAGTGCCTGGATGCGTACAGCAGCGGGACGACGAACGGCACCGTGGTCGGCACGTGGGCGTGCAACGGCGGCGACAACCAGCGTTGGACGGCGGGCGCTGACGGCACCATCCGCAGCGTTCACTCCGGCCTCTGCCTCGACGTGAACACCGCCACCTTCAAGGTTCAGCTGTGGGCGTGCTGGGGCGGCGACAACCAGAGATGGCAGATCCAGAACACGGACGCGCGACGCGACGCCCGACGCGGCGGACACGGTGGACGGTGACCGCCGGCCGCGGCCGAGCCGATGGCAACGGCCTGCGGCTCGTCGGAGAGGACAGCGTACGGCCCTCGCCTTTCTCACCGGTGGTTTGTCATCACCAAAGTCAGTGACCTGCTCCAGTCCGTGAAGGGAGAACGACATGTCCGATGTGACACGCAGACGGTTTCTCGCCGCCGGGGCGGCGGCTGGAGCAGGGATCGTGCCCGGTGGGTGGACGGCCTTTGCCAAGGGCGGCTCGGCCGCCCCGCCGGAGGTTCTGGCCGCCGACGACCTCGCCCTGTGGTACGACAAGCCGGCCGGCGCGGACTGGCTGCGGGCACTGCCGATCGGCAACGGACGCCTCGGCACGATGGTGTTCGGAAACGTCGACACCGAACGGCTGCAGCTCAACGAGGACACCGTCTGGGCCGGCGGTCCGTACGACTCCGCCAACACCCGCGGCGCGGCCAACATCGCGGAGATCCGGCGGCGGGTCTTCGCGGATCAGTGGGGGCCGGCGCAGGACCTGATCAATCAGACGATGCTGGGCAGCCCGGCCGGACAGCTGGCCTACCAGCCGGTCGGAAACCTTCGGCTCTCCTTCGGCAGCGCCACCGGTGCGTCGCAGTACAACCGGACGCTCGACCTCACCACCGCCACGGCCATCACGACCTACGTGCTGAACGGCGTGCGGTACCAGCGCGAGGTGTTCGCCAGCGCACCCGACCAGGTGATCGTGGTCCGGCTGACGGCCGACCGGGCCAACTCCATCACCTTCACCGCCACATTCGACAGTCCACAACGGACCACGGTGTCCAGCCCGGACGGGGCCACGATCGCCCTCGACGGCATCTCCGCCACGATGGAGGGCATCGCCGGGCGGGTCCGGTTCCTCGCTCTGGCCAATGCCGCCGTGACCGGCGGCACGGTCAGCAGCTCGGGCGGCACGCTGCGGGTCTCCGGCGCCACCAGCGTGACGGTGCTGGTGTCGATCGGCTCCAGCTACGTCAACTTCCGGAAGGCCGACGGCGACTACCAGGGGATCGCGCGAAGCCGCCTCAACGCTGCCCGCGACGTCGGCATCGACGAACTGCGCAGTCGGCATCGCGCCGACTATCAGGCGCTGTTCAACCGGGTGTCGGTCGATCTGGGACGTACGGCGGCGGCCGACCAGCCGACCGACGTACGGATCGCACAGCACGCGCAAGTGAACGACCCGCAGTTCTCCGCCCTGTTGTTCCAGTTCGGCCGGTATCTGCTCATCTCGTCCTCGCGGCCGGGCACCCAGCCGGCGAACCTGCAGGGCATCTGGAACGACCAGATGGCACCGTCCTGGGACTCCAAGTTCACCATCAACGCCAACCTGCCGATGAACTACTGGCCCGCCGACACGACGAACCTGTCCGAATGCTTCCGCCCGGTCTTCGACATGATCAACGACCTGACCGTGACCGGCGCCCGGGTGGCCCAGGCGCAGTACGGCGCCGGCGGCTGGGTGACGCATCACAACACCGACGCGTGGCGGGGCGCCTCGGTCGTCGACGGAGCGCAGTGGGGGATGTGGCAGACCGGTGGCGCATGGCTGGCCACCCTGATCTGGGACCACTACCTGTTCACCGGTGACATCGACTTCCTCCGCTCGAACTATCCGGCCCTGAAGGGCGCCGCCCAGTTCTTCCTCGACACCCTGGTCGCCCACCCGACGCTCGGACACCTGGTCACCAACCCGTCGAACTCTCCGGAGCTCGCTCACCATGCGAACGCCACCGTCTGCGCGGGGCCCACCATGGACAATCAGATCCTGCGCGACCTCTTCAACAGCGTCGCCCGAGCCGGCGAAGTCCTCGGCGTGGACGCCACCTTCCGCGCTCAGGCGCTGGCGGCCCGGGACCGGCTGGCGCCGACGCGGGTCGGCTCCCGGGGCAATGTCCAGGAGTGGCTGGCCGACTGGGTGGAGACCGAGCGAACTCACCGGCACGTCTCCCACCTGTACGGTCTGCATCCGAGCAACCAGATCACCAAGCGCGGGACACCCCAGTTGCACGAGGCCGCGCGGCGGACGCTGGAGCTGCGCGGTGACGACGGGACGGGGTGGTCGCTCGCCTGGAAGATCAACTTCTGGGCGCGGTTGGAGGACGGCGCCCGGGCCCACAAGCTGATCCGGGACCTGGTGCGGACGGACCGGCTCGCGCCCAACATGTTCGACCTGCACCCACCCTTCCAGATCGACGGCAACTTCGGCGCCACCTCGGGCATCGCGGAGATGCTGTTGCAGAGCCACAACGGCGAACTGCACGTGCTGCCGGCGCTGCCGCCCGCCTGGCCCACCGGGCGCGTGAGCGGACTGCGCGGCCGCGGCGGACACACCGTCGGCGCCGAGTGGAGCAGCGACCGGATCGAGTTCGTCGTCACACCCGACCGAACCGGTGCCGTCCGGGTGCGCAGTCGGATCTTCGCCGGCGACTTCACGCTGCGGGACGAATCGAGCGGCGAGCCGGTCCAGCCGAAGCGGCTCGAGGCCGATCTCATCGAGTTCGCCGGCCAGGCCGGCCACATCTACCGCGCGTCCGCACTCAGGTCGGGTCCGGTGGAGGCCGGCGTGGCCTACCGGCTGGTGGCCCAGCACAGCGGTAAGGCCGCCGACATCAACGGTGCGTCCACGGCCGCCGGTGCGCGGCTGATCCAGTGGCAGATCACCGCCGGTCCCAACCAGCACTTCGAGTTCCTGCCCTCCGACGGCGGGCACTACAAGATCCGGCTCGGGCACAGTGGACTGTTCCTGCAGGTCGCCGGTAGCGGCAGCGGCGCCGACATCACCCAGCAGCCGGACACCGACACCACCGGCCAGCAGTGGCGGACAGTCGACCACGGCGGTGGCGTGATCAGTCTGGTCAACCGGCAGAGCGGCCTCGCCCTGGACGTGTGGGAGGCCTCCACCGCCGACGGAGCCCGCATCTCCCAGTGGGCAGCCACTGGCAGCGCCAACCAGCGATTCCAACTCCACCGCATCCAGCCCCAGGGCGAACTGCGGTCCCACCGACCAGTCAGAGCGATGTCACCGAGCAGCGAGGGAGTCGCATAATGTCGATCCACAGATGGTTGTTCGGGCGAGCCGTGTTAGCGGCATCGCTCGTTCTGGCCATGGCCGGCGTGGCAGGAGTCAGCGTCGCGGCCGACACGTCGCCCACCGCCGGGGCCACCCTTGCGGGGACCGCCGGATGCGGACGTGCCCCCACACTGACGAGCGGTACGCACACGATTCAAAGCAGCGGTAAGAGCCGCTCCTTCATCCTGAGCATCCCTGAGAACTACGACAACACCCGCCAATACCGACTGATCTTCGGATTCCACTGGTTGGGTGGCACCGCCGGGCAGGTCGCCGGCGGCGGAAGCGATGGCGATGTCTATGCCCACTACGGGCTCCGGCGACTGGCGAACAACAGCGCGATCTTCGTAGCTCCGCAGGGCCTCAACAACGGCTGGGGCAACTCCGGCGGCGAGGACGTGACCTTCGTCGACGACATGATCAGGCGTATCGACAACGATCTCTGTGTCGACACCACGCAGCGCTTCGCCCTCGGCTTCAGCTACGGCGGAGCCATGAGCTACGCACTCGCATGTGCCAGGCCGAACGTCTTCCGTGCCGTCGCCGCGATAGCCGCGCCCGGGGGGATCAGCGGATGCAGCGGGGGCACCCAGCCCTTCGCGTACATGGGAATCCACGGCATCAACGACAACATCGGCGCCGGCCGCGGACTGCGGGACAGGTTCGTCCGGAACAACGGCTGCACTCCCCAGAACCCGCCGGAGCCCGCGCCGGGCAGCCGTACCCACATCACCACCGCCTACTCGGGCTGCCGAGAGGGGTATCCGGTCGTTTGGGCCGCGTTCGACGGAGGTCACCAGCAAGGCCCCGTGGACGGGTGCGCCGGCTGTGAGAGCGGCGCCAGGAGCTGGGTCAAGCAAGAGGTCTGGAGCTTCTTCACGGGCGCTGACCCGAACCCGAATCCCCCGGACCCGACCACCTTCCGGCTGCGGAGCCAGTCCGCCGACCGATGCCTGGACGTCAGCGGTGCCAACTCGTCCAACGGCGCCCAGATGATCATCTGGGACTGCCACACCGGCACCAACCAGCAGTTCACCCAGACCGGACAGACCCTGCGGGTGATGGGCAGATGCCTGGACGTGCCGAGCAACGCCGCCCCCGGCGCCCGAGCACGGATCTGGGACTGCACCGGCGGCGCGAACCAGCAGTGGAACGTGAACACCGACGGAACCGTCAGTAACGTCCAGACCGGACTCTGCCTGGACGTCGACGGCGCCAGCACCGCCAATGGCGCTGCGGTGATCGTGTGGAGCTGCCACACCGGCGCCAACCAACGCTGGGCCCGAGGGTAAGCAGAGCTGTGGAGGCGGCCGCAGCAGTCGCGGCCGCCTTCATCTCCGGTCGGCCTGTGCGCGTGGAAGTGCGGGCAGTGAGCCTTCTCCCCAGACTGAAGCGATGTTCCTCACAATCATCGACTCCGACGCGTGCCCGTGTACAGTGAAGACCGCCCTTGACCTGCACAAAGCAGGCAGGGAGCCGTCTTCCAGGAGTCCAAAGTGCTGCGTACTCTGTTCAAGTCGAAGATCCACCGCGCCACCGTCACCCAGGCCGACCTGCACTACGTGGGATCGGTGACCATCGACGCCGATCTGCTCGACGCCGCCGACCTGCTGCCCGGCGAGCTCGTGCACATCGTGGACATCACCAACGGCGCCCGGCTGGAGACCTATGTCATCGAGGGCGAGCGTGGTTCCGGCGTCGTCGGGATCAACGGGGCCGCCGCCCATCTCGTCCACCCCGGCGATCTGGTGATCATCATCAGCTACGCCCAAGTGACGGACGCCGAGGCCCGGGCACTCACCCCCCGGGTCGTGCACGTGGACCGCGACAACAGGATCGTGGACCTCGGGGCCGACCCGTCCGAGCCGGTACCGGGCTCGGACCAGCAGCGCAGCCCGCAGGCCGTGCGGGCCTGACCGACGTACAGGGGACAGGAGCGTGTCGATATGAGGGACCTGGTGATCCGCGACGACCGGGAGGCGGGCCGTCTGGAGGCGGTGTCCGGCGGTGAAGTCGTCGGCCGTGTCGAGTACTTCGTCCTCGACAGCCCCGAACGCGCGCTCGTGCCCGTGCACACGATCGTCGAACCGGCCCACGAGGGCCAGGGCATCGCGGGTGCGCTGGCCCGGGAGCTCTACGGCGTCGCCGCCGGCGAGCACAGCGCCGTCGCCCCGCTCTGCCCCTACGTCGCCAGGTGGGCCGAACGCCACCCGGACGATGCCCCGCCGGCCGGCCAGGCCCTGCTGACGGCGGCGAAGCAGTGGCTGGCCGAACACCCCGGCCGCTTCTGAGCCGAGCCGGGGCACGCGGTGTCCGCCCCCGCCCCGCCCGTTACCTCCACCTGGCCCCTCCCCGTCCTGCGCGGGGGTGACTGGGGAAGGAGCCGACGGGTAGGCGGGGGAGTAGTCCAGAGCCGGAGTCGAGCGACTGGCTGGAGGACCTCATGACGAATCCGTACCCCGACCCCGTGCCTCCGGGGCCGACGCCGGGCCCCGAGCCCCAGCCCCCGGAGCCGCGCCCCGATCCGGTGCCGAACCCGCAGCCGCCGCCGGGCCCGGAGCCGACCCCGCCGCCTCCGGCCCCGACCCCGCCGCCGGGTCCGACGCCCCCGGGGCCGACCCCACCGGGTCCGACCCCGCCGGCACCCCCGGGCCCCGACCCGGTGCCGGGACCCGACCCGTCCCCGATCCCGCCGGGACCGGAACCCGTACCGAACCCCGAGCCGGGCCCGCCGCTGTCCTGACCGCGGCACAGCGGCACAGCGGCACGAGAACGGGGCCGGTGGACAGCCCTCGCGGCTGTCCACCGGCCCCGTTTCGTTGCCGTCTGCCTCCGTCCGTTTCCGTCAGCGCGGAGCGCCTACGCGGAGACCTCCGACCGGTCCCCGCCCCACAGCGTGTGGAACGACCCGTCCTGGTCCACCCTCCGGTAGGTGTGCGCACCGAAGTAGTCCCGCTGCCCCTGCGTCAGCGCCGCCGGCAGCCGCTCCGCGCGCAGGGCGTCGTAGTAGGCGAGCGCCGCCGCGAAACCGGGCGTCGGCACGCCCTGGCGGGTGGCCGCGACCAGCACCTCGCGCCAGTCGTCCTGAGCGTCCGCGATCTCCTGCGCGAACGTCGCGTCCGACAGCAGGCTCGGCAGATCCGGCCGGGTGTCGTAGGCGGAGCGGATCCGGTCCAGGAAGGCCGCGCGGATGATGCAGCCGCCACGCCACAGCGCGGACACCGCACCGAGGTCGATGTCCCAGCCGTACTCGTCGCGCGCCGCGTCGATCTCGTGGAAGCCCTGCGTGTACGACACGATCTTCGACGCGTACAGCGCCTGCTCCACCCGGTCGGCGAAGGCCCGGGCCTCCGCCTCGCCGAGCGGCTTCGCCTTCGGGCCGGCCAGCCCCCGCGAGGCCTCGCGCAACTCAGCGTGCCCGGACAGCGAGCGCGCGAAGACCGCTTCGGCGATGCCGGACACCGGCACCCCCAGGTCGAGCGCGATCTGCACGGTCCAGCGGCCGGTGCCCTTCTGCTCGGCCTGGTCCACCACCACGTCCACGAACGGCTTGCCCGTCTGCGCGTCCACGTGCGACAGCACCTCGGCCGTGATCTCGATCAGGTACGAGTCGAGGCGGCCCTGGTTCCAGGTGCGGAAGATCTCCGCGATCTGGGCGGGGGAGTACCCGGCGACATCGCGCAGCAGTTGGTACGCCTCGCCGATGAGCTGCATGTCCGCGTACTCGATGCCGTTGTGCACCATCTTCACGAAGTGCCCGGCACCGTCCGGACCGACGTGCGAGACGCACGGCGAACCGTCGGCCGCCTTCGCCGAGATCTTCTCCAGCATCGGGCCCAGCGAGTCGTAGGACTCCTTCGGGCCGCCGGGCATGATGCTCGGGCCGTTGAGCGCGCCCTCCTCACCGCCGGACACGCCCATGCCGACGAAGTGGATGCCCTGCTCGCGCAGGTCGCGCTCCCGGCGCCGGGTGTCCGCGAAGTGGGCGTTGCCGCCGTCGATGATCATGTCGCCGGGCTCCAGCAGCGGGGCGAACTCCTGAATCACCGCGTCCGTCGGCTCACCGGCCTTCACCATCACGACCAGCCGCCGCGGCCGCTCCAGCGCGGCCACGAACTCCTTGGCGGTCTCACACGCCACGAACTCCCCCTCCCCGCCGAACTCCTCGACCAGGGCGCGCGTGCGCGAGGGCGTCCGGTTGTGCACCGCCACCGTGTAGCCGTTGCGGGCGAAGTTGCGGGCGAGGTTGCGGCCCATGACCGCGAGACCCGTGACGCCGATCTGCGCTGTACTGCTCATTCGGTTGGCTCCTAAAGACCTCGGTATCGGTGCTGCGGATGGTGTCCACCAGCGTGTGCACCAGCATGCCCCGTCGACCATCCTGACGTGCCGCTACTCCGTCCGCACGCGCGGGTCGTACGACGTCGCGCAGGCAGATACGCACAAGAGTCCCCGTCGCACTCACCCGATGTACGCGTCCCCGCGCGCGCCGCACCCGCGCACGGGGTGACGTACACGGTGCGCCGCCGTGGCGCACGACGCGCAACAGGGGCCTCATCCCGGCCATTTGGGCAACCGGGCGGCCGATAGCCGCCTTGTCCTGGCCGGTTCGCAGCGCTTACTTTTGCCCCTCCTGACGCATGTCTAGGGGGGCTTTCGATGGCCGTACGCGGCCGGCATCGCCGGTATCAGCCGAACAGGATCAACCGCGCCTCACTCACCGTCACGGCGGGCGGCGCGGGCATGGCTCTCCCGTTCATGGGTGCCGGCACCGCCCAGGCGGCGGACGTGGACACCTGGAACAAGGTCGCCGCCTGCGAGTCGAGCAACGACTGGAACATCAACACCGGCAACGGGTTCTACGGCGGGCTCCAGTTCACCCAGTCCACCTGGGAGGCGTACGGCGGCCGGGCCTACGCGGCGCGCGCGGACCTGGCCTCCAAGCACCAGCAGATCGCCGTCGCCGAGAAGGTGCTCGACGGGCAGGGGCCGGGCGCCTGGCCGGTGTGCTCCGCCCGGGCCGGACTGACCCGGGGCGGAGCCGAGCCCGACATCCGGCCGGCCGCCGAGAGCACGCGCAAGAGCGAGAAGGCAGACCGGAAGAGCAGGGCCAAGACGTCCATCGAGGACGTGCGGCCGCAGTCCACGCCGCAGTCCCGGGCGGGCAGCGCCGAGATGTACACGGTGGTGCGGGGCGACACGCTCTCCGGCATCGCGGAGGAACGGGACGTGCGGGGCGGCTGGCGGGGTCTGTACGCCGCCAACCGCTCTGCCATAGGGGGCGATCCCGACCTGATCGTGCCCGGCCAGCGGCTCGCGCTGCGCGGCGAGGGCGCCACGAAGACGCGTCCCGCGCCCGAGCGGGTTCCGGCCCCGTCGGCCAAGCCGTCGACGAAGAAGCCGTCATCGAAATCCCCGGACCGCGCCAGGGAACGGTCCAAGGAGGAGAGCAAGGAGCGCGCCGCACGGTCCACGACCACCCGGCACGGCCTGGTCGCCCCCGTCAGCGCCTCCCTGGGGACGCCCTACCGCAAGGCGGGCCCGTCCTGGTCGAAGGGCTACCACACCGGCGTCGACTTCCCCGTGCCCACGGGCACGTCCGTCAAGTCCGTCGCCTCGGGCAGCGTCGTCAGCGCGGGGTGGGGCGGTTCGTTCGGCTACCAGGTCGTCATCCGGCACGGCGACGGCCGCTACAGCCAGTACGCCCACCTGTCGGCGATCTCGGTGCGGGACGGGCAGACGGTGAGCGCGGGCCAGCGCATCGGCCGCTCCGGCTCCACCGGGAACAGCTCGGGCCCGCATCTGCACTTCGAGGTGCGGACGGGGCCCGGGTTCGGCTCGGACGTCGACCCTGTCGCCTACCTGAGGGCCGGCGGCGTCAGGATCTGATACGTGTGCGGTGCCGGTCCACCGTGGGCATCGGCACGTACGGTATGCCGTAACAGGCGGCGTAGGAGAGCGGGCGATCCCCGGAGGACACCGACGGTTCCCCGCTCTCGTACGCGACGTCCGGTCCGACGTCGTGTCCCTCGGCGACGGCCACGGCAGGCACCGCCACGGGCACGTCCCCTGACGGCCCCCGGCCGGCTCCGGCGCCCATCGCCCCGGACAGCGCATCCACGGCGACCGGCGACGCGCCCGGGGTCCCGGGCAGTTCCGCACGCACGGCAAGGGGCGACGCGCCCACGGTCCCGGACAGCGACGCGCCCACGGGTGCGTGCGGCAGCCCGCCCATGCCCTCGGTCGGCGACACGTCCACCGCCTCGGCCGGCGACACGTCCACCGCCTCGGCCGGCGACACGTCCACCGTCGCGGTCGGCGACGCCTCCACCGTCCCGGTCAGCTCGCCACCGCCTCCGGCCGGTCCGCCCACGACCCCGGTCAAGGCACCCCCGCGCCCGGGCCCGGCGCCCATGGCCTCCGTCAAGGCGTCCACACGCCCGGACTCGGCGCCCACGGCCCCGGTCAAGGCGCCTACAGTTCCCGACTCGGCGCCCACACGCCCGGACTCGGCGCCCACGGCCCCGGTCAACGCACCCACGCGCGCGGACTCCGCCCCCACCGTTTCCAGCTCCAGCAGACTCCGCAAGCCGCCGCCCGATGCCCCGGCCGGCCCGGGCACCAGCCCCATCGCCCCGAGCCTCGTGTCCGCCGAAACCAGCCCGGTCCCGGTGACCTCCCCGGCGACCTGCCCTGCGACCTCCGACCCGGCGCTCCCCGCGCGCTCCGGCTGGGTCTGGGTGAGCCGCTCCGTCGTCAGCAGGATCAGGCCGCCCGCCGCCACCACGCCGCAGCTCAGGGCGAGTGCCGTGCCCGTCGTGCCGTAGCGGAAGGTTTCGCCGAACATCGTGATGCCGACGGCGGCCGCCACCACCGGGTTCACGACCGTCAGCGTGGCCAGCGGGGCCGCGAGACCGGCACCCCGGTAGGAGGCCTGCGACAGCAGCATGCCGGCCGTCGCCAGGACGCCGATCACGGCGAGGGACGGCACGTCCGCCGCCGACACGCCGCCGGTCCAGTCGACCGCGACGGTCTTGGTGAAGACCGAGGACATGCCGAAGGCGATACCCGAGGCCGTCGCCAGCAGCATGCTGCGGACCGCCGGGTGCCGGTGCGCGGCCCGGCCGGCGATCATCAGCGCCACGACCACACCCGCCGTGACCACGGCCACGGCCACCCGCTCCGCCGCGTCCAGCGACCGCGCGTCGGCCGCGGCGACCAGGGACAGCAGACCCGCGAGCCCCACCGTCGCCATGATCGCGCCCCGCCACGCCGTGGCACCGGCCTTGCGGCCGACGAACAGCGCCGCCATCGGGAGGGCGACCACGATGGTCAGCGCGCCGAGCGGCTGCACCAGACTGAGCGGGCCGTACGCCAGCGCCACCACGTGCAGCAGACCGCCGAGTCCGTTCAGCGCGACCGCCGCCCACCAGCCTGGCCGCCGCAGCGGCGCGTACTGCTCGTCCGGCGAGGACTCCGCCACCCGCTCCTGCACGATCGCCCCGCCCGCGTAGGCGAACGCGGACACCAGCGACAGCAGGACGGACAACGCGAGGGCGCTCATCGGCTGCTCCTCTGCGTCAGGCGGGGGCGCTCGGCCCGGCGCGGCGAAAGGTCGGCTTTCATGACCAACACCCTGCCGTGTCCGGGTCTTCCCGTCGTCGTCCCTGAGCACTCATTGGGTCCTACTGCCGATGGAGTACGGGGGGACGCCCGTCATCCCCTGGGTGGGCGACCTTGGCCGGGGCCACCGGGTGGCATCCCTTAGGGGGCTTGGTGCAACTGCTTTGGTACTACTGCTCTTCGTGGACCTCGACCCCGGCCTTGCCGCGCTCCGCCCGCTCGGCGGCTACTTCGTGCTGCGCACAGCGGAAGCGGCGGCGGGGCCTCTTCCCACTCTCGCACAGGCCTACGCCGCCGCGTCACCGGATGTGTACGGAAATCCCCTGATTTTCCGTGTCGATAAAGTCGCCCATGCCCTGCGGGCCCCGGAGGTGCGCGTCGCGGCGTCCGTGGCCCACCTCGGACTCGCGGCCCGCCTCTGGTCCGTGGCACTCGGCTGCGCCGCGCTCTACGGCCGTGTCCCCGACCTCGACGCCCGGCTGCTGCACTGGGACGCCGGCGCCGCCGCCCCCGACGACCTGTGGCTGTCGGACGTACGACCCCTGCCCGGACACGCCCTGGCGGACGTCGTCCTGCACGGCCACCTCGAACCCCTCTCGGCCGCCCTGCGCGCCCACTACCGGCTCGCCCCGGGCCTGCTGCGCGGCAACGCCGCCTCCGCGCTGGCGGGCGCCGCCCGGGAACTCGACCGCTGGGCCCGGCGGCACGGCCGTACGGACACCGCCGCCCGGGCCCGTTCCCTGACCGCCGAACTCCTCGCCCACCCCCTGCTGACCGGCTCCGGAACCCTCACCGGCACGGCCTTCCGGCGCCGCAGCTGCTGTCTGTACTACCGCGTGCCCGTCGGGGGCCTGTGTGGTGACTGTTGCTTCACACGGCCGCCTCGCTCTTCCCCACACGCCCCATCTGGGTGACCATGAAAGGGAACGGCCGCTGAGAGCAGGGAGTTGCGGGTGCGCGTCGGACTGCTGACCCGGGAGTACCCGCCGGATGTGTACGGCGGTGCAGGTGTCCATGTGGAGTTCCTCGCCCGGGAGCTGAGACCACTGGTCGACCTCGACGTGCACTGCTGGGGCGAGGGGCGCGCCGACGGCGTGCTGCGCCACCGCCCCTGGTCCACGCTCGACGGGGCCAACGACGCGCTGCGCACCTTCTCCGTCGACCTGGCCATGGCCGCCGCCCTCGAAGGCCGCGAACTGGTCCACACCCACACCTGGTACGCCAACCTCGGCGGCCACCTCGCCAAGATGCTTTACGGCATCCCGCACGTGATGACCGCCCACTCCCTGGAGCCCCTGCGCCCCTGGAAGGCCGAGCAGCTCGGCGGCGGCTACGAGCTGTCGAGCTGGGCCGAGCGCACCGCGATCGAGGCCGCCGACGCGGTGATCGCCGTGTCCGGGGCCATGCGCGAGGACATCCTCGGCTGCTATCCGGCCCTGGACCCGGACAGGGTCCACGTCGTGCACAACGGCATCGACACGAGCCTGTACCGGCCCGACCACGGCACGGACGCCCTGGAGCGCGTCGGCCTCGACCGCTCCCGTCCGTACGTGCTGTTCGTCGGCCGCATCACCCGCCAGAAGGGCGTGCCCCACTTGCTGCGCGCGGTGCGCGACATCGACCCGGCCGCCCAGGTCGTGCTGTGCGCGGGCGCGCCGGACACGCCGGAGATCGACCAGGAGTTCCGCGAGCTGTTCGGGGAGCTGAGCCGGGTCCGCGACGGTGTCTTCTGGATCCCGAAGATGCTGCCGCGGCCCGAGGTGATCCAGCTCCTCACGCACGCCGCCCTGTTCGTCTGCCCCTCGGTGTACGAGCCGCTCGGCATCGTGAACCTGGAGGCGATGGCCTGCGGCACGCCCGTGGTGGCCTCGGCGGTGGGAGGCATCCCCGAGGTCGTGGACGACGGCAGGACGGGGCTGCTCGTCCCGGCCGGCGACGGCTTCGAGGCGGGACTCGCCCGGGCCATGGACTCCGTCCTGGGCGACCCGGAGGCCGCCCGGCGGATGGGCGAGGCCGGGCGGGAACGCGCGGTCGGAGAGTTCGGCTGGGACGCGGTGGCCCGCCGCACGGTCCGGCTCTACGAGGAGATCCTGAAACAGGCTTAGTCCGAGCTGCTCAGGGGCAGGCATCGGGAAATCTGCGTGAGGGGAGCGGCCATGCGTCGTGGTGGTCCTTCGGTCCTGGGAATCGTGCTGGCGGGCGGAGAGGGCAAGCGTCTGATGCCCCTGACCGCGGACCGGGCGAAACCCGCGGTGACCTTCGGCGGTACCTACCGCCTGGTCGACTTCGTCCTGTCCAACCTGGTCAACGCCGACGTGCTGCGCATCTGCGTGCTCACGCAGTACAAGTCGCACTCGCTGGACCGGCACATCACCACCACCTGGCGGATGTCCAGCCTGCTCGGCAACTACGTCACCCCCGTGCCCGCCCAGCAGCGCCTGGGCCCGCGCTGGTACCTGGGCAGCGCCGACGCGATCCTGCAGTCGCTGAACCTGATCTACGACGAGCGCCCCGAGTACGTGGCCGTCTTCGGCGCCGACCACGTCTACCGCATGGACCCCCGCCAGATGCTCACCCAGCACATCGACAGCGGCGCGGGCGTCACGGTGGCCGGGATCCGGGTGCCGCGCACCGAGTCCTCGGCGTTCGGCGTGATCACCCCGGGCTCGGACGGCCAGACGGTGGAGCGCTTCCTGGAGAAGCCGACGGACCCGCCCGGCCTGGCCGACGACCCCGAGGCGGTCTTCGCCTCCATGGGCAACTACATCTTCACCACGAAGGCCCTCATCGAGGCGCTCCAGCGGGACGCGGAGGACGAGCACTCCGTGCACGACATGGGCGGCTCGATCCTGCCCCAGCTCACCGACCGGGGCGAGGCCGCGCTGTACGACTTCAGCGCCAACCACGTGCCCGGCGAGACCACCCGCGACCAGGGCTACTGGCGGGACGTCGGCACGCTGGACGCCTACTACGAAGCCCACATGGACCTGATCGCCGAGCGCCCGGCCTTCAACCTGTACAACCGCAGCTGGCCCATCTACACGCACTCGTACCAGCTCTCGCCGGCCCGCTTCAACGCCGGGGGCATCGCCAGCGAGTCCATCATCAGCGCCGGCTGCCTCATCCGCGGGCAGGTCACGCGCTCCGTGCTGTCGCCGGGTGTGGTGGTCGACCCGGGGGCCGTCGTGCAGGGGTCGGTGCTGCACGACAACGTGCACATCGGCCGGGGCGCGGTGGTGCGCGGCGCCGTGCTGGACAAGAACGTCGAGGTGCCGCCGGGCGCGACGATCGGCGTCAACCCGGAGCGCGACGCGGAGCTGTACACGGTCTCCAAGGGCGGCGTCATCGCCCTCGGGAAGGGGCAGCAGGTCACCTGACGCGCAGCGCCCGGGGAACTTTGTCCTGCCTCTGGACGAAGAACGGAATCCGTGATGTTGTCATGCCAATCCTGTCCATGACAATGTTGTTATGGAGGTTCCGTGCGTACCGGACGCCTCAGAGCCCGACTGGCGTTACTGCCCGCCGCGCTCCTCGCCCTCACCGGCCTGACCGCGGCACCCGCCCTCGCGGACGACCCGGCCGAGATCCACGGCCTCAAGGGCGAGTACTACACGCACTCCGCCCCCGGCGCCTTCGACTTCCACACCCTCAAGGCGACGACCTTCGACCAGGACCTCGACTTCGGCAACCTGGAGCCGCGCCTGACCTTCACCACCGGACAGTCCGACGACGTCAGCGTCCGCTGGACGGGAAAGATCGTCCCGGACAGGACCGGGCCGCACACCTTCTCGATCACCGCCGACAACGGCTTCCGCCTGTGGGTCGACGGGCAGCTCGCCATCGACCACTGGATCGACGACTGGGACCGCGAGCAGACCGCCCGGCCCGTCGACCTGACCGCCGGCAAGCCCTACGACATCAAGGTCGAGTACTTCGAGCACTACGGCGGCTCCAACCTCCACCTCCGCTGGACGCGGCCCGGCGGCGGCAAGGAGCCCGTCCCGCAGTCTGCGTTCCGCCTCCCCGACGGCTTCGACTACGACGGCGCCCTCGCGGCCACGGTCCAGTCCACCGGCCGCACCCTCAAGCTCGACTTCGCGCAGCCCCTGGCCACACCGCCCGGGGGTTTCACCGACCACCTCAAGGCGGTGATCGGCGGCGCCGCATGGCCCCTGGGCGCGGCACGGCCGGACCCGTCCGACCCCACCTCCCTCCTGGTGTCCCTGGGCGAACCGGTCGTCGGCAACAAGTCCGGCACGGCCCGCGGCGTCGCCGACGTGCGCTACGACGGCCGGGGCGGCCTCACCGACGCCGACGGCAACGTTGTCAAGGAGTTCTGGACCAGCGGTCCGAACCGCTCGACGTACCAACTGCGCACCCGCTGGGCCGACGAGGTCGGACCCGGCAACGCCCTCCCGGAGTACCCGCGCCCGCAGCTCACCCGGGACGCCTGGCAGAACCTCAACGGCCGCTGGCAGTTCGCCGCCGCCGAGCCGGGCGAGCAGCCGCCCGCCGGCAGGACCCTGAAGGAGCGCATCCTCGTCCCGTACCCGGTGGAGTCCCAGCTCTCCGGCATCGAACGGCACGAGGACCGCATGTGGTACCGCCGCACCTTCACGGTCCCGCCCGACTGGCACATCGGCTCCGGCAAGCGGCTCCAGCTGAACTTCGGCGCCGTCGACTGGCGCTCGGAGGTGTACGTCAACGGCATCAAGGTGGCCACGCACGAGGGCGGCTACGACAAGTTCGGCGCCGACATCACCGACGCGCTCAAGCCCGGCCGCACCCAGGAGCTCATCGTCGGCGTCCACGATCCCACCGACGCGGCCTCCGGCGAGAACCCGCCGCTCGGCAAGCAGCGCCTGGATCCCAGCGGCATCTGGTACACGCCGTCCTCCGGCATCTGGCAGACGGTGTGGATGGAGCCGGTGGCCCGCGACCACGTGGACTCCCTGAAGCTCACCCCTGACGTGGCCGGCGAGAAGCTGACCGTTCAGGCCCGGGGCGTGCGGGACGGCGTACCGATCACGGCGACGGCGTACGACGGCCGGCGCAAGGTGGCCACGGCGAGCGGCCGCACCGGCAGCCCTCTGACGCTCACGATCGACGACCCGCACCTGTGGTCACCCGACGACCCGTTCCTGTACGGCCTGAAGGTGAAGGTCGGTGCCGACCGGGTCGGCGGCTACTTCGGGATGCGCTCCATCGCCGTGGAGAAGGTGAACGGCGTCCCGCGCACGGTCCTCAACGGCGAGCCCGTCTTCATGATGGCCACGCTCGACCAGGGCTTCTGGCCCGACGGCCTGCACACCGCACCCACCGACGAGGCCCTCGCCCACGACCTGAAGGCGCACAAGCGGCTCGGCTTCAACTCCGTCCGCAAGCACATCAAGGTCGAGCCGGACCGCTGGTTCTACTGGGCCGACCGGCTCGGACTGCTGGTGTGGCAGGACATGCCCGCGATGACGGCCGGGGTGAACCCGAGCGCCACCTCCCGCGCCCGCTACGAGCGCGAACTGAAGGAGATGATCGACGAGCACGTCAGCAGCCCGTCGGTCGTCATGTGGGTGACGTTCAACGAGGGCTGGGGCCAGTACGACGTGGGCCGGATAGCCGAGCAGGCCAAGGCGTGGGACCCCACCCGGCTGGTCAACGGCCAGTCCGGGCTGAACCTCGGAGCCGACGGTGGCACCGGCGACATCATGGACGAGCACGGCTATCCGAGCCCGGCCCTGCCGCCCCGCCCCGACGGCGAGCGCGCCCTGGTCAGCGGCGAGTACGGCGGCCTGGGCCTCGCGGTGCCCGGCCACGCCTGGCCGGTGCAGCAGTCGTACGTCGACGTCGACCCGGCCACCTACACGGACGACTACCTGTCGAAACTGGACGAGGTCCGGGCGCTGGCGTGCCGGGGCGGCAACGGGGCCGTCTACACCCAGATCACGGACGTCGAGGGCGAGCTGAACGGCTTCCTCACGTACGACCGGGCCGTGCTGAAACCGGACACGGCCCGGCTGAAGGCGGCTCACCAGGCGCTGATCCATGACGCCTCCCGGGTGACTCCCACGGGGTGCCCGGCGCCGTAACCTGTGGTGAACTGACCACACATGCACCATAAGTCCCGCCCCTCTCATCGGGGCGGGACTTAATCTGCTGTTAACTGTACGTAGCCTGATCGTACTTGACCGTAATCGGCTGGGAGCGATTGACTGCTGGCCCACCCGTCGTCGACGCGAGGCAAGCCCTTGACTGCTGACCTGCTCGCTCCTCTCGACCTGGCGTTCTGGAACATCGAGTCCGCGGACCACCCGATGCACCTCGGCGCGCTCGGGATCTTCTCGGCCCACTCGCCCGCCGCCGGCGCCCACGCGGCCGACCTGCTCGCGGCCCGCGCCGCCGGCGTGCCCGGACTGCGGATGCGGATCCGCGACGTGTGGCAGCCGCGGCCCTCCGCGCTGCGCCGGCCCCTCGCCTTCGGCGGCGCGGCCCGCGAACCCGACCCGGACTTCGACGCCCTGAACCATGTGCGGCTGCACGCCCCGGCCGCCGACTTCCACGAGGTCGCGGGCCGGCTCATGGGACGTCCGCTGGAGCGTGGCCGGCCGCCGTGGGAGGCCCATGTGCTGCCCGGCGAGGACGGGGTCTCCTTCGCGGTGCTGTTCAAGTTCCACCACGCCCTGGCCGACGGGCTGCGGGCACTGACCCTCGCCGCCGGCGTCATGGACCCGATCGACATGCCCGCGCCCCGGCCCCGCCCCGCCGGGCCCCCGCGCGGTCTGCTGCCGGACGTGCGCGAGCTGCCCGGGATGGTGCGCGGCGCCCTGTCCGACGTGGGCCGCGCCCTGGACATCGGCGCCTCCGTCGCCCGCTCCTCCCTCGACGTGCGCTCCACGCCCGCCCTCACCTGCGAGCCGAGCGGCACCCGCCGCACCGCCGGCGTGCTGCTCGACCTCGACGACGTGCACCGCGTCCGCAAGACCGTCGGCGGCACCGTCAACGACGTCCTGATCGCGGTCGTCGCGGGCGCGCTGCGCCGCTGGCTCGACGAGCGCGGCGACGGCAGCGAGGACGTCGCGCCCCGCGCCCTGATCCCCGTCTCCAAGCGCCGCCCGCGCACGGCGTACCCGCAGGGCAACCGGCTCTCCGGGTACCTGATACGGCTTCCGGTGGACGACCCGGACCCGCTGGCCCGCCTCGCCTCGGTCCGCACCGCCATGGACCGCAACAAGGACGCCGGCCCCAACCGGGGCGCGGGCGCCGTCGCCCTGCTCGCCGACCACGTCCCGGCCCTGGCCCACCGGCTGGGCGGACCCCTGGTCGGCCAGGCGGCCCGGCTCTGGTTCGACATCCTGGTCACCAGCGTGCCCCTGCCCAGCCTCGGCCTGAAGCTGGGCGGCAACCCGCTCACCGCCGTGTTCCCCTTCGCCCCGCTGGCCCCCGGCCACTCCGTGGCGGTGGCGGTCTCGACGTACCGGGGGAGCGTCCACTACGGGCTCGTCGCCGACGGCCGTGCCGTGCCGGACCTCGACCGGCTCGCGGCGGCCGTCTCGGAGGAGGTGCGCACGCTGATCATCGCCTGCCGGTCCTGAATCGGGCAGTTTGGCGGTGGGGCCCGCCGCTCGCGTAAAATCCGCCCTTCGAAAGCGGGCGCGACCGGCGCGCCACCACGGCAGAGCAGGGAACGACAGCGGCGATGACGGTGACAGAAGACGGTCCGCAGGCCATGGACGAGGCGAGCGGGCCCTCGTACGGACCCGGCATCGACCCGGAGCGGCTGGCCGTCTGCCTCAGCGTGCTCGAGGAGCTCGACAAGCTGGAGATCGACCACCCGGACGCCGTCGCCGTGCGCCGGGCCACCGCGGGTGTCTACCGCCAGGTCAAGCAGCGCCGCCGCCAGGAGCGCCGGGCCGCCAAGACCGCCCACGACAAGGCGGTCACGGAGGCCACGGCGACCGGCTCCGCCCAGCGCATCGACGACGAGACCGAGGGCCTGCTGCCCTCCTCGCGCACCGAGGAGGGCAGGATCGCGGGGATACTCCAGCGCCCCCGCTCCTGCTACACCTGCAAGACCCGGTACGTGGAAGTCGACTACTTCTACCACCAGCTCTGTCCGGACTGCGCCGCCGTGAACCGCTCCAAGCGCGACGTGCGCGCCGACCTCTCCGGCAAGCGCGCCCTGCTCACCGGCGGCCGCGCCAAGATCGGCATGTACATCGCGCTCAGGCTGCTGCGCGACGGCGCGCACACCACGATCACCACGCGCTTCCCCAAGGACGCCATCCGCCGCTTCAAGGCGATGGACGACTCCGCGGACTGGATCCACCGCCTGGAGGTCGTCGGCATCGACCTGCGCGACCCGGCCCAGGCCGTGGCCCTCGCGGAGCAGGTCGCCGAGGCGGGCCCGCTCGACATCCTCGTCAACAACGCGACCCAGACCGTCCGCCGCCTGCCCTCCGCCTACGCCGCGCTGGTCGAGGGCGAGAGCGCCCCGCTGCCCGCAGGTGAGCTGCCCGCCCACCACGTCATCGGCGCCTTCAACTCCGGCGCGGTCGACGGCCTCGCCGCGCTGCCGCTGGGCACCAGCGGCCTCGACGCCCAGCAGGTCGCCGACATCGCCCTGGTCGCGGGCAACGCCAGCGTCGAGCGGCACCTCGACGGCACGGCGATCGACGCGGGCGGGCTGGTGCCCGACGTCGTCGACTCCAACACCTGGGTGCAGACCATCGAGCAGATCTCACCGGTGGAGCTGCTGGAGACCCAGCTGTGCAACTACACGGCGCCGTTCATCCTGATCAGCCGGCTCCGCCCGGTCATGGCCGAGGCCGCGAAGAAGGCGGCGAGCGGACGTGCGTACGTCGTGAACGTCTCGGCGATGGAGGGCGTGTTCGGCCGCGGCTACAAGGGCGCGGGGCATCCGAACACGAACGCCGCGAAGGCCGCGATGAACATGGTGACGCGGACCAGTGCGCAGGAGATGTTCCAGACCGACGGGATCCTGATGACGTCGGTCGACACGGGGTGGATCACGGACGAGCGGCCGCACTACGACAAGCTGCGGCTCGCGGAGGCCGGGTTCCACGCGCCGCTGGACCTCGTCGACGGGGCGGCTCGGGTCTACGACCCGATCGTCCGGGGTGAGGCCGGGGAGGATCTGTACGGGGTGTTCCTGAAGGATTACGCGCCGGGCAAGTGGTAGGGCTTCCCGGTCGGCGTCCGGAAACCGCCGATGCGGCCCTCCACCGTTCGAGTGATATGCAAAACGCAGTTCAGCCGGGCAAACCGGTGCGTAAACCCGAGCTGAACACGGGATGACGCGCGATCGTTACCGCTTGTTTTCAGCCCCATCGAGCGGGGGGCCGCTCATTTGGTTAACCTGAGGCGGACGGACAGCAGGACGGGACCCACACCCACGGTCCGTCATGGGACCAGCCGGTTCACCACGGCCTGCGCTCCCGCGAGTTACCGACGCCACCGCGTCCGAACTGCATTTGGCATCAGACCCGAGCGGGCGTCAGGCGCGGAGCAGGATGGCGCAGCGTCCCGAGGGTGACCGACACATAAGGAGTGCGCGGTGACACCGGAGAAGACGAATCGCGAGCAACGCCCCAAGGAACGCACCGAGCGCAAGGGCCGCCGGTCCGACGAGCTCGGCAGCCTCGACGTGTGGGCCCGGTCGGCCCCCATCCGCCTTGCGGGCTACGAGGAGGACCTCGCCGAGCCTCACATCCTGCCCAGCGTCGACTGACCGGGGCGCCACCCCTCGCGCGTTCGACGGTCGGCATGGGCGTGCCAGACTCACGCCCATGCTGATCAGGGAAGCAGCCGCCGACGACTGGCCGCGCATCTGGCCGTTCTGGCACCGCATCGTCGCCGCGGGCGAGACCTACGCATGGGACCCGGGCACCTCCGAGGAGGAGGCCCGGGTCCTGTGGATGAATCCGGCGAAACGCGTCTACGTCGTCGAGGACGACAGCGGCAGCGTCGTCGCCTCCGCGTACCTCACCCCCAACTACGGCGGGCCCGCCGCCCGGATCGCCAACGCCGGCTTCATGGTCGACCCGGACCAGGGCGGCCGGGGCTACGGCCGTGCCCTCGCCGACCACCTCATGACCGAGGCCAGGGCCGCCGGCTACCGCGGCATGGTGTTCAACGCCGTCGTCGAGACCAACCCGGCCGTGAAGCTGTGGACCTCCCTCGGCTTCACGATCCTCGGTACGGTGCCCGGCGCGTTCGAGCATCCCCGGCACGGCCTGGTGGGACTGCACATCATGTACCGGGCGCTTTGATCCGGGTGACCGTCAGGGACGGACGTACGGTCGCGTCATGATCTCCATGTTGTGGCCGTCCGGGTCGGCGAAGTAGGCGCCCCGGCCGCCGAAGAGGCCGTTGACCCGGCCGGGTTCGGTGTGGCTCGGGTCGGCGTAATAGGTGACCCCCAGCGCCTCCAGCCGGGCGATCATGGTGTCGAACTGCTCCTCGGGCACGAGGAACGCGTAGTGCTGCCCCTGGATCGGCTCGTCGCTCTTCTCGTAGTAGTCGAGGGTCACGCCGTTGCCCAGGTCGACGGGCAGGAACGGCCCGAAGGGGGCGCCGACCTCCAGGCCCAGGACCGTCGCCAGGAACTCCGCGGACAGGCGGCGGTCCGAGGCGTAGACGGCGGTGTGATCGAGGCGGGCGACGGTGGCCGGCGATTCGGGTGCGTGCGGTGCGTGGGACATGGGTGTGGACCTCTCCGGTCTCGGGATCCTTGGTGAGGCGCCGCGCCGGCGCCGGCAGATGAGGAAACACGGAGACGGGAGGCGGGGCTCGTGCCCTGTCCGGCTCCCGGCGGGGCCCGCGCGGGGTCGCCCCCGCCGCGCTCACTCCGAGGCCGGGCGCCTCACTCGTGCATGGCCTACGGCCGACCCGGCAGTCACCCGGCCGACTCTAGTCCATCGGCGCCGTACGCCGCCACGGATGACGTTCCTGCAACTGCTCGGCCACTGCGAGGAGTTGGTACTCCGTACCGGGGCGGCCGACCAGCTGCACGGCACAGGGGGCGCCGGAGGGGAGGGTTCCGCACGGGACCGACATCGCGGGCCAGCCGGTCAGATTCCACGGGGGCGTCAGGGGCGAGTAGTTCGTGTTCACCAGGACGTTGCTCAGCCAGCCCCGCTCGTGCCAGGGCACGGCCTTCGGGGAGCGGCGGGCGAGCGCGGGTGTGAGCAGCACGTCGTACTCGGCGAAGAACGGCTCCAGCCGGCGTCGCAGTTGCTCCCGGGCCGTCCCGGAGCGCACCCCTCCCATGACGAGCCGGCCGAGTCTCGCGTGCACCCGGGTGCGCCGGGTCAGCAGACGTGCGTCGAGGTGCCGGGCGTCCGCGGCGGTGCCCGCCGTCCAGTGGGCCAGTGAGGTCATGGCGAGGGACATCGGGTAGGGCGGGTCGGCGCGCCGGACCTGGTGGCCCGCCTTCATCAGCACCCCGGCCGCCTCCCGCGCGGCCGCCGTGTACGGCCGGCTGACGGTGACGCCGGCCAGCGGACTGCGCAGCGACACGGCCACCCGAAGCGGACCGGGCCCGGAGTGCGGGGCGGGCTCGTCGCCCGCGAGCACCGAGAGCATCAGGCGGGTGTCCTCGACGGTCGTGGCGAGCGGTCCGTGCTCCGCCATGCCGAACCAGCCGCTGTCCCCAGCGCCCGTCGGGACGACTCCGCTTCCCGGCTTGATCGTGACGAGGCCGCAGTTGGCGGCCGGTATGCGCAGGGACCCCATGCCGTCGTTGCCGAGGGCGATCGGCACCATCCCGGCGGCGACCGCGGCGGCACTGCCGCCCGACGAGCCGCCCGCCGAGCGCGCCGGGTCCCAGGGATTGCGGGCGGTGCCCAGCACACCGTCCGTCGTGCCGAAGACACACAGCTCGGGCACGTTCGTCAGCCCCACGACCACCGCGCCCGCCGCCCGCAGCCGGGCGACCGTCACATGGTCCTCGGCGGCCGGGGTGTCCGGTGTGGCGGCCGAGCCGACGCGGGTGGACTCGCCGCGCACGGCGAGATTGTCCTTGACGGCCACCGGCACCCCGGCGAGGGGCAGCGAGGCGAAGTCGCCGCGTGCGGCCACCTCGTCGGCCTCGGCCAGCGCAGCCTCGGCGCGCACGGTGCGGAAGGCCCCGACGCGGCCGTCGAGCCGCTCGATCCGGGCGAGGTGCTCGGCGGCCACCTCGCGCGGGGTGACCCGCTTCTCGCGTACGGCGGCGGATATCTCGGCGGCGGTGCGGCCGGCCCAGGTGGTCACAGAGGCTCCTCGGCGTGGAGGGACGGGGCTTACTGACGAGTACGTAGGGAGAACTGTGCACCGGCCCAGGGCGCACGTCGAGGCCGGCAACGGGACGCCGGGCCGGCGGGAGACGCACGTCACATTCGTTGATGTCACATCGGGCCGGGCCGCCGGCTCATAAGGGCGTAAGCATCCACAACGACAGAGGAGTTCGCCATGAGCGCGCGTCTGGACGTCTTCGCCATCCCGAGCGCCGGCAAGGTCATCAAGCAGTTCATGTCCCTGGGGCGCCTGGTCGTTCAGTCACCGCTGCCGGCCGCCACCCGGGAGCTGGTCTCGCTCCGGGTCAGCCAGATCAACGGCTGCGCGGTCTGCATCGACATGCACACCAAGGAGGCCGCGGCGGCGGGTGAGACTTCCGTACGCATCAACCTGGTCGCCGCATGGCGGGAGGCCACGGTCTACACCGAGGCCGAGCGTGCCGCATTCGAGCTGGCCGAGCAGGCGACCCGGATCGCGGACGGCGCCGGCGGGGTGCCGGACGAGGTGTGGGAGCGGGCGGCCAAGCACTACGACGAGGAGCAGCTCGTCGCGCTGGTGACGCTGATCGCCTTCATGAACACGGCGAACCGGCTGAACGTCGTCCTCCAGCAGCCGGCGGGCGACTACCAGCCTGGCCAGTTCACGTAGTACCGGCACCGGGCCCTGGGGAGTGTTCCTGGGGCCCGAGCTGTGCCCGCAGCCACTCCTCCACCTCGCCCACGTGCGCGGCCGCCGCCGTGCGGGCCGCCTCCGGGTCGCGGGCGGCCAGGGCGCGGTGGATCGCGGCGTGTTCGCGGCGGGTGCGGGCGAAGGCGCCCTCTTCCTGGTAGCCGCGCCAGACACGGGCGCGGAACGTCCGTGACGACAGGCCCTCCAGGATCGCGGCCATGGTCTCATTGCCCGCGGCCACCGCGATCTCGCGGTGGAAGGCCAGGTCGTGGGCGAGGATCTCCTCCGCATCGTCCGTGGCGTTCATCGCCGCCAGGTGCTTCTCGACCTCGGCCAGCTGGTCCGCGGTGATCCGGGCGGCGGCCAGCGCCGTCGCCGTCGACTCCAGAACCCGCCGGATCTCCAGCAGCTCCACCAGGCGCGGGCCGCGCGACAGGTCCGCCACCACGCCGAAGGTCTCCAGCAGGTCACCGGCCTCCAGCTGCGTCACGTAGATGCCCGACCCGTGCCGGGCCTCCAGTACGCCCAGCACCGTCAGCGCGCGGATCGCCTCCCGCATCGAACTGCGGGACATGCCGAGCTGCGCGGCCAGGTCCCGTTCGGTCGGCAGCCGCTGGCCCGGCTCCAGCCGGCCCTCGCCGATCATCGCCTTGATCCGCTCGATGGCGCGCTGCGTCACGCTGCCCTTCTGCGGGGCTGTCTCGTCGTCCACGCCATTCCTCCGATCACCGGCTGCGCGCAGTCTAATCGGCGATGTGGTCGGACCACTATGCGCCAGGAGCACGAAAATCTGGCGTCGTGGGGTGTTCCTCCGGGGGAGTGGTCTGATAAGTATGCGGGCATCTGCTCGAACACCGGTCGATGGGAGGGCCTCAGATGCCCGGAAGCACAGCCCGTAAGCGGAACAGGTCCCGGATCGTAGGCACGGTGGCCCTGGCCGCCGGCGCCTCCCTCCTGCTCGCCGCGTGCGGCAGCACCAAGGACACCGGCGCGTCCGGTGCCGGCGGCGGTGACGGCACCGGCAAGGTCGGGGTCGTCCTGCCCCTGCTGACCTCGCCGTTCTGGCAGTCGTACAACGACTACGTGCCGAAGATGGCGAAGTCCGAGGGCGTGGACGCGATGAAGACCGTCAACTCCAACAGCGACCCCTCGCAGCAGATCACCGACATCAACAACCAGCTCAACCAGGGCGTCAAGGGCCTGGTCGTCGCCCCGCTGGACAGCGCCGCCATCGAGGCGGGCCTCGACCAGGCCGAGCGCAAGGGCGTGCCGGTCGTCGCCGTGGACGTGGCGCCCGACAAGGGCAAGGTCGCGATGGTGGTCCGGGCGAACAACGTGGCGTACGGCGAGAAGGCCTGCCAGTACCTCGGCGAGCACATCACCTCCGGCAAGGTCGTGCAGATCATGGGCGACCTCGCCTCGGTCAACGGCCGCGACCGCTCCGAGGCGTTCCGCGCCTGCGTGAAGAAGAACTTCCCGAAGCTGAAGGTCCTGGAGATCCCCGCCAAGTGGGAGTCCGACGCGGCGGCCTCGAAACTCGACACCCTCCTCAACGCCAACCCCGACCTCAAGGGCATCTACATGCAGGCGGGCGGCGTCTACCTCGCACCCACCCTCCAGACCCTCAAGTCCAAGGGAATGCTGAAGAAGGCCGGGCAGCCGGGCCACATCGCCATCGTCTCCAACGACGGCATCCCGCAGGAGTTCGACGCCATCCGCAAGGGCGAGATCGACGCGACCGTCTCCCAGCCCGCCGACGCCTACGCCAAGTACGGCATGTACTACATCAAGGCGGCGATGCAGGGGAAGACGTTCAAGCCGGGCCCGACGGACCACGACTCGACCATCGTCAAGCTGCCCAGCGGCATCCTGGAGGACCAGCTGCCCGCGCCGCTGGTGACCAAGGACAACGTCGACGACCCCAAGCTCTGGGGCAACACGGTCAAATGAGCACCCCACTGGCTGAAGCGCGGGGCGTCGTCAAGCGGTACGGCCCCACCACCGCCCTCGCCGACGGGCAGCTCACCGTGCTGCCGGGCGAGTCCCACGCCCTCGTCGGACGCAACGGCGCCGGCAAGTCGACCCTCGTCAGGATCCTCACCGGCCTTCAGGCCCCCGACGAGGGCACCGTCCGCTTCGACGGCGACCCCGCGCCCCCGATCGCCGACCGCGACGCCTGGCGCCGCAAGGTCGCCTGCGTCTACCAGCACCCGACGGTCGTCCCCGAACTGACCGTCGCCGAGAACCTGTTCATCAACCGGCAGCCGCTGCGGCGCGGGTTCATCAGCTGGCGCCGCCTGAAGACCGAGGCGTCCCGGCTCCTCGACACCTGGGACGTGCGCGTCGACCCCGGCGCCCGCACCGCCGACCTCAAGGTCGAGGACCGGCAGATGGTGGAGATCGCCCGGGCCCTCAGCTTCGGTGCCCGCTTCATCATCCTCGACGAACCCACCGCCCAGCTCGACAACCGGGAGATCGAGCGGCTGTTCACACGCATGCGCGCCCTCCAGGACTCGGGTGTCACCTTCCTGTTCATCTCGCACCACCTCCAGGAGGTGTACGAGGTCTGCCAGACCGTCACGGTCCTGCGCGACGCCCGCTGGATCACCACGGCCCCGGTCGCCGAGCTGCCCCGGCAGGCCCTGGTGGAGGCCATGGCGGGGGAGACGATCGCCGAACAGGCCGAGCGGCTGCGGTCCGCCTCGGCCTCCGGGCCGGTCCTCCTCGACGTCCACGGCCTGACCTCGCCCGCGTACGAGAACGTCGACCTCACCGTCCGCCGCGGCGAGGTCGTCGGACTCGCCGGATCCAGCGCCAGCGGCAAGATCGAGCTCGCCGAGTCGTTCACCGGACTGCACACCCCCACCGGCGGGACGGCCCGGATCGACGGCGTACCGCTGCCGTTCGGCGACGTCCAGGCCGCACTCAAGGCCGGCGTCGGCTTCGTCCCGCGCGACCGGCACGACGAAGGCCTGGTCTTCGGCATGTCCATCGGCGACAACGCCACCCTCAGCGTCCTGGACCGGCTCGGCCGCTTCGGCTTCGTCGGCACCGACCGCAAGCGCGGTGTCGCCACGGCGCTGATCGACCGCCTCGACATCCACGCCCAGGGCCCCGACCAGCCCGTCTCGGACCTGTCCGGCGGCAACGCGCAGAAAGTCGTCATGGCCCGGGCCCTCGCCTCCGACCCACGGCTCCTCGTCCTCGTCAACCCGACCGCGGGCGTCGACGTGAAGTCCAAGGAGTCCCTGCTCGCCCGGGTGGACAGCGCCCGCGACGACGGCACCGCCGTGCTCGTCGTCTCCGACGAACTCGACGACCTCAGGCGCTGCGACCGGGTCCTCGTCCTCTTCCACGGCCGTGTCGTCGCCGAGCACCCGGCCGGCTGGCGCGACCACGAGCTCATCGCCTCCATCGAAGGAGTGGACCATGGCTGAGACCAAGACGGCCCCGCCGCTCGCGCCCGCGCGAGTCACCGACCCGCGCGCCGCCAAGGCCGTCCTGCTCCGCCGCGCCCGCGAACTCGCTCTCGTGCCCGCGCTGTTGCTGCTCCTGGTGCTCGGCGCGGTGGTCAACGACTCGTTCCTCACCGAGCGGAACATCGTCTCGATCCTCGGCGCCTCCGCCGCCCTCGCGATGGTGGTGCTCGCCGAGTCCCTCGTGCTCATCACCGGCAAGTTCGACCTGTCGCTGGAATCGGTCGTCGGCATCGCGCCCGCCGTGGGCGCCCTGCTCGTCCTGCCCGCCACCCAGTCCGGCTGGGGCACCGAACTGCCCGCCGCCCTGGCTCTGCTGGCGGCCCTCGTCGCCGGTGCGGCGGTGGGCGCCTTCAACGGCCTTCTCGTGGTGAAGTTCAAGCTCAACGCGTTCATCGTGACGCTCGCGATGCTGATCGTCCTGCGCGGCCTGCTCGTCGGCGCGACCAAGGGCAAGACGCTGTTCGGGATGCCCGACAGCTTCTACGCGCTGGCGACCACCACCTTCCTCACCGTGCCGCTGTCGGTGTGGCTCGCCGCGGTCGCCTTCGCCGTCGCCGGGCTGGTCCTGAAGTACCACCGGGTCGGCCGTGCCCTGTACGCCATCGGCGGCAACGCGGACGCGGCCCGGGCGGCGGGCATCCGCGTGGAGCGCGTCATGCTCGGCGTGTTCGTCGTCGCGGGCGTCCTCGCCGCCGTCGGCGGCATCATGCAGACCGGGTACGTCGGCGCGATCAGCGCCAACCAGGGCCAGAACATGATCTTCACCGTGTTCGCGGCCGCGGTGATCGGCGGCATCGCCCTCGACGGCGGAAAGGGCACCATGTTCGGCGCCCTGACCGGCGTACTCCTGCTGGGCGTCGTGCAGAACCTGCTCACCCTCGCCCAGGTGCCCTCCTTCTGGATCCAGGCCATCTACGGCGGGATCATCCTGGTCGCCCTCATGATCGCCCGGGTCACCACGGGCCGCGCCCAGGACTGACCCGCCTCCGCAACCGACCCGAAAGGTCCTCCGTGTCCCCGACGCCCGCCCGCATCATCGCGGTCGACACCCACGACATCCGCTTCCCCACCTCGCGCGAGCTCGACGGCTCCGACGCGATGAACCCGGACCCCGACTACTCGGCGGCCTACGTCGTCCTGCGCACGGACGCGGCCGACGGGCACGAGGGGCACGGATTCGCCTTCACCATCGGGCGGGGCAACGAGGTGCAGGTCGCCGCGATCGACGCGCTGCGCGGACACCTCGTCGACCGCTCCGTCGACGACCTGTGCGCCGACCCGTCCACCCTGAACCGCGACCTGATCGGTGACAGCCAGCTGCGCTGGCTCGGCCCCGAGAAGGGCGTGATGCACATGGCGATCGGCGCGGTCGTCAACGCCGTGTGGGACCTGGCCGCCAAGCGTGCCGGCCTGCCGCTGTGGCGGCTGCTCGCCGAGGCCGACCCCGCATGGCTGGTCCGCCAGGTCGACTTCCGCTACCTCACCGACGCCCTCACCCCCGAGGAGGCCCTGGCCCTGCTGCGCCGGGGCAGACAGGGCGCCGAGCAGCGCACGGCCCGGCTGCTGGAGCGCGGCTACCCCGCCTACACCACCTCCCCCGGCTGGCTCGGCTACGACGACGAGAAACTCACGCGGCTCGCGGACCGGGCCGTCGCCGACGGCTTCCGGCAGATCAAGCTCAAGGTCGGCGCCGACCTCGACGACGACATCCGCCGCTGCCGCGTGGCCCGGTCCGTCATCGGCCCGGACGTCCGCATGGCCGTCGACGCCAACCAGCGCTGGGACGTCGACGAGGCGATCCGCTGGACCAAGGCCCTCGCCGAGTTCGACCCCTACTGGATCGAGGAACCCACCAGCCCCGACGACATCCTCGGCCACGCCGCGATCCGCCGCGCCGTCGCCCCCGTGAAGGTCGCCACCGGCGAGCACGTGCACAACCGGATCGTCTTCAAACAGCTCCTCCAGGCCGGGGCGCTCGACGTCCTCCAGATCGACGCGGCCCGCGTCGGCGGCGTCCCCGAGAACCTGGCGATCCTGCTGCTCGCGGCCAAGTTCGGCGTCCCCGTCTGCCCGCACGCGGGCGGTGTCGGACTGTGCGAACTCGTCCAGCACCTGTCGATGTTCGACTACGTGGCCCTGACCGGAACCACCGAGGACCGCGTCATCGAATACGTCGACCATCTGCACGACCACTTCCTCGACCCGGTCGTCATCAGAGAAGGTCATTACACGGCACCCACCGCGCCGGGCTTCTCGGCCGCCATGCGGCCCGAGTCGCTGGCGCGGTACACCTACCCGGGCGGCGAGTTCTGGGCCGCCGACCTCGACGAGCAGAAGAAGGGTCGGGCTGCATGAGCGACTTCGAGGGCATCAGGGCCCTGGTGACGGGCGGCGCCTCCGGCATCGGCCGGGCGACCGCGGACCTCCTGGCCGAGCGCGGCGCCCAGGTCGCCGTCCTCGACCTGGACCCGTCGCAGGTCGACAAGCCCCTGCTGGCCTACCGCGCGGACGTCGCGGACGACGCGTCCGTGCGCGAGGCCGTCGCGGCGGCGGTCGCCGACCTCGGCGGGCTGGACGTCCTGGTCAACAACGCGGGCATCGGCGCCCAGGGCACCGTCGAGGACAACTCCGACGACGACTGGCACCGCGTCTACGACGTCAACGTCGTCGGCATGGTCCGCACCACCCGCGCCTGCCTGCCCCACCTGCGCGCCTCCGCGCACGCGGCGATCGTCAACACCTGCTCCATCGCGGCCACCGCGGGCCTGCCGCAACGCGCCCTGTACAGCGCCACCAAGGGCGCCGTGTACTCGCTGACCCTCGCGATGGCCGCCGACCACGTCCGCGAGGGCATCCGCGTCAACTGCGTCAACCCGGGCACGGTCGACACCCCCTGGGTCGGCCGCCTCCTCGACGCGGCGCCCGACCCGGCCGCCGAACGCGCCGCCCTTCAGGCCCGCCAGCCCACCGGCCGCCTGGTCGGCGCCGGCGAGGTCGCGGGCGCCATCGCCTACCTGGCGAGCCCCCTGTCCGGCGCCACCACGGGCACCTCGCTCGCCGTCGACGGCGGCATGCAGGGCCTGCGGCTGCGGCCGGTGACCCGGTGAACCGGCTCGGCCGCAGCGGCGTCGAGGTCAGCGCCCTGTCCTTCGGCGCGGCCGCGATCGGCAACCTGTACACCGAGGTCGGCGAGGAGCAGGCCCACGAGGCCGTGGAGGCCGCCTGGCAGCGGGGCATCCGCTACTTCGACACCGCCCCGCACTACGGCCTCGGCCTGTCCGAACGCCGCCTCGGCGCCGCCCTGCGCGAGCGCCCCCGCGAGCAGTACACGATCTCCACCAAGGTGGGCCGCCGCCTGGAGCCCGCGGACGGCACCGGCGACGACCTCGCCGACGGCTTCGCCGTGCCCGCCACCCACCGCCGCGTCTGGGACTTCAGCGCCGACGGCATCCGCCGGACCCTGGAGTCCAGCCTGGAGCGCCTCGGCCTGGACCGGGTCGACATCGTCTACCTCCACGACCCGGACGAGCACGCCGAGTGGGCCTTCCGCGAGGGCTACCCGGCCCTGGAAAGTCTCCGCTCGCAGGGCGTGGTCGGGGCGATCGGCGCCGGGATGAACCAGGCGGAGATGCTCACCCGCTTCGTCCGCGACACCGACGTCGACGTGGTGCTGTGCGCCGGCCGCTACACCCTGCTGGACCAGAGCGCCCTCACCGGCCTGCTGCCAACGGCCCGGGAACGCGGCACGTCCGTCGTCATCGGCGGCGCCTTCAACTCCGGCCTGCTGGCCAACCCGCAGCCGGGCGCGAAGTACAACTACACGGTCGCACCCTCCGACCTGGTCCAGCGGGCCCTGCGCCTGAAGTCCGTCACGCACCGCCACGGCACCACGCTGCGCGCCGCCGCCCTGGCCTTCTGCGCCGCCCACCCGGCCGTCGCCAGCGTCCTCGTCGGGGTCCGCTCGGCACACGAAGTGCGCGACTGCGCCCACCAGTTCGCCGCCCGGGTGCCCGCCGCGTTCTGGCAGGAGCTGCGCGCCAAAGGCCTGCTGCCCGCCGACGCCCCCGTCCCCGGCGAGGAACCGTCCAAGGCGCCGTCCCAGGCCTCTGCCAAGGAGCCGTCATGAGAGTCGCCCTGCACACCAAGGTCCGTGCCGACCGCGTCGCCGACTACGAGGCCGCCCACCGCGAGGTGCCCGAGGAACTCACCGACGCCATCCGCGCCGCCGGCGCCACCTCCTGGACGATCTGGCGCAGCGGCACCGACCTGTTCCACGTCCTGGAGTGCCAGGACTACGCCCGCCTCCTCGCCGAGCTGGAGAAACTGCCGGTCAACGTCGCCTGGCAGGCCCGCATGGCCGAACTGCTGGACGTGGTGCACGACTACTCGGGCGAGGGCGCGGACGCCGGCCTGCCCGTCGTCTGGGAGCTGCCGTCATGACCGTCGTCGACGCCCACCACCACGTCTGGGACCTGTCCGTGCGGGACCAGGACTGGATCGCGCGGGGCAGCCCGATCCGGCGGGATTTCACGGTGGCGGACCTCGCACCCGAGGCGCGTGCGGCGGGCGTCGACCGCACCGTCCTGGTCCAGACCGTCACCGTGCCCGAGGAGACTCCGGAGTTCCTCGCCCTGGCCGGCGAACACGAGCTGATCGCCGGGGTCGTCGGCTGGACCGACCTCACCCGCCCCGACGTGGCCGACGAGCTGGCCCGGCTGCGCGAACTGCCCGGCGGGCGCTACCTCAAGGGCATCCGGCACCAGGTCCAGGGCGAGCCGGATCCGCAGTGGCTGCTGCGTCCGGACGTGGGCCGGGGCCTGGCCGCCGTGGCCGACGCGGGGCTGGTGTACGACCTGGTCGTGCTGCCCCACCAGCTCCCGGCCTGCACCAAGGCGGCCGCGTCCCTGCCGCGCCTCACCTTCGTCCTGGACCACTTGGGCAAGCCGCCCATCGCCTCCGGCGCCCTCGAACCCTGGGCGTCCGGCCTCCGCGCCCTCGCGGCGCTGCCCAACACGGTCTGCAAGCTCTCCGGCATGGTCACCGAAGCCGACCTCGCGTCCTGGACGATCGACGACCTGCGCCCGTACGCCGACGTCGTGCTGGAGGCGTTCGGCCCGGACCGTCTGATGTTCGGCTCGGACTGGCCGGTGTGCACCCTCGCGGCCACCTACACAGAGGTGCTCGACACCGCACGCCGGCTGACCGGCCCGTCCGAACACGAACAGATCTTCGGGGCCACCGCCACCCGCGTCTACGACCTCTGAGCCACCCCGGTCAGCCGCGTCGGCGGCAGATACTCCCGTACGTACGTCCGTTCCCAGCACGCGCCCGTCTCCCGCAGCTCACGCCAGGTCGTGTACCGGTAGCGGAAGAGGCGGGCGCGGACGAACCGGGGCGGCGCGTCGGGCGGGAACGGGCAGCGGCGCAGCAGTTTCAGCGTGTCGCGGTCGTTCTCCAGCAGCCGCTCCACCAGGGCGCCGAACCACGCCCCGGCGTACGCGGGGGAGAGGGCCGCGAACCACATCATCCAGTCGAGGCGCAGATGGTACGGCGCGAACTGGCGCGGCCAGCGCCCGGGATCACCGGGCTTGCCCTTGAACTCGTACTCCCGCCAGTCGGAGTCCTCGCGGGGGACGTCGTCGGCCGTACCCTCGACGACCACCTCGTAGCGGACCCGGCTGACGCTGCCGAACGCGCCGTAGGTGTTGACCAGGTGGAGCGGGTCGAAGGAGCGGTTCATGATCTGACGGCGGGAGATCATGTTGCGGACGGGCTGGTAGCTGAGCCCCACCAGCAGCGCGGCGACCACGAGGACCACGACCTCGTACCAGAGCGGCGCGCCGGGCACCGACGGCGGATCGGCCGGGAACCGCACCGCCGACAGGGCCAGCACGATCGTGATCCAGTTCAGCCAGGAGAAGTTGCCCGACAGCACCAGCCACAACTGGGTGACGATCATCAGCGCGGCGGCGGCCGAGGCGACCGGCTGCGGGGTGAACAGCGCGAAGGGCACGACGAGTTGCGTGACGTGGTTCGCGGCCACCTCGGCCCGGTGCAGGGGCCGGGGCAGATGGTGGAAGAACCAGCTCAGCGGGCCCGGCATGGGCTGCGTCTCGTGATGGTGGTCCAGGCACGTCAGCTTCCGCCAGCACTCGTCGCCGCGCATCTTGATCAGCCCCGCGCCGAACTCCACGCGGAACAGGATCCACCGCAGCAGGAACAGCACGACGACGGGCGGCGCCACCTCGTCGTTGCCGAGGAACACGGCGAGGAAGCCGACCTCCAGCAGCAGCGACTCCCAGCCGAACGAGTACCAGGTCTGCCCGACGTTGACGATCGACAGGTACAGCGCCCACGGCACCAGCCACAGCAGCATGCCGCCCCACAGGGGCAGAGCTGAGTCGAGCCCGGCCAGCAGCGCCGCCGACACCGCGCAGCCCGCCCACGCGCAGCCGGCGAAGAAGCGGTCCGAGTAGTGCAGCTGGAACAGGCTCGGCGCTCCCTTGAACGGCACCCGCTCGACGAACCGCGGCACCGGCAGCATGCCGCGTTCCCCGAGCAGCGCGCGGAACTGCAGCGCCGCCGTCAGGAACGCGACCAGGTACGCGGCGGCCAGCGCCCGCTGGAAGACCAGCCGGCTCAGCCAGTAGTCGGATGCGGTGAACCAGTCCACGGCCGTGCGTTCCTCCCAGTGCGGCGCCGGATCCTGGGCTCACGCTCCGTGTACCACCGCTCCGGTTGCGTAACCCGAGTGAGTGGAGCACACCATAGCGGCCCGTAAACTCAGCACATCCGGTCGAAGAATCGGACGAATCCTGGCAAGGTGGGCCCATGGCTGATCGGGGAGCGAGCGCCCTGTCCCTCCCGGACGACTGGCCCGCCCAGCCGGAGCCGATCCTCGCGCTCAACCGGATGGGCTGCTTCGACTGGGATCTGGACACCGGCCTGATGCACATGGACGCCCAGGCCCACGACATCTTCGACATGCGTCCCGACGAGTACGACGACCACCCCGAGACGCTCGCCAAGCGTGTCCCGCCCGATGAGTCCCGGCGCCTGGACACCGCGGTCTCCCAGGCCATGAAGGACGGCAGCGAGAACTACGGCGCCTACTTCCGTGTCCGCCGCCGCGACGGCTCCCTGCGCTGGACCCACACCCAGGCATGCATCCGCCGCGACGACACCGGACGGCCCCGCCGCATCATCGGCATCGTCCGGGACGCCACCCGGGAACTCGCCGAGAGCGACGCCCGCAGCGACGAGGCCGCCAAGGACGAGGCCCGCCGGCAGCAGACCAGCGTCGTCGAACTCACCACGGCCGCCCTCGCCCACGCCCGCACCGTCCAGGACGTCATCGACGTCCTCAAGGACACCCACGGCCTCACCCACCTCGGCGCCACCAGCCTCGTCATGGGCCTGGTAGAGGCCGGCCGCATCCGCCTGGTCGCCGAGGGCCCCTCGGACAGCTTCGTGCCCGGCACCCGCGTCACCCGGATCGACGAGCCCTACCCGATGAGCGAGGCCGTACGGACCCTCGGCCCCTGCTTCATCGAGTCGCCGGAGGAGTTCGCCGAGCGCTACCCGATCCTCTGGCCGCACATCACCGACCTGAACATCACCTCGGCCGCCTATCTGCCGCTCATCGTCCAGGCACGGCCGATCGGCGCGATGGGCCTGCTCTACAACGACCGGCGCGGCTTCACCCCCGAGGAACGCAACATCCTCGTCGCCCTCGGCAGCAGCATCGCGCAGAGCCTGCAGCGGGCCATGTTCTACGAGCAGGAGATGGACCTGGCGCAGGGCCTCCAGCAGGCCATGCTGCCCCGGACCATCCCGAGCGTGCCCGGGGCGGACGTCGCCGTCCGCTACCGCGCCGCCACCCTCGGCGGCTCCGTCGGCCGGGACATCGGCGGCGACTGGTACGACCTGATCCCGCTGCCCGGCGGCCGGGTCGGCGCCGTCATCGGCGACGTCCAGGGCCACGACACGCACGCGGCGGCCGTCATGGGCCAGCTGCGCATCGTGCTGCGCGCCTACGCCGCCGAGGGGCACACACCGGCGACCGTGATGGCCCGCGCCTCCGTCTTCCTGCACGAACTCGACACCGACCGCTCCGCGACCTGCCTCTACGCGGAGGCCGACCTGTCCACCGGCGTCCTCCAGATGGTCCGGGCCGGCCATATCGACCCGCTCGTGCGGCACACCGACGGCTCCTGCCGCCGCGTCACCGTCCCGGGCGGCCTGCCGCTCGGCCTGTCCGCCGAGTTCGGCCGCCTCGACTACCCGGTGAGCACCGTGGAGCTGGACCCGGACGAGACCCTGCTGCTGTGCACCGACGGCCTGGTGGAGCAGCCCGGCGCCGACCTCGACGACGGCATGCGCACCCTCACCGCACTCGTCGCCACCGGCCCCGACGACGTGCGGGACCTCGCCGACCGGCTCATCGACGTGGCCGCCGAACGCGGCGGCGACGACGACGTGGCACTGCTCCTGCTGCGCCGGCGAGGCCCCGACACCCCGGGGTCCGGCCAGCGGCTCCAGCGGCACGTCGCCCCCGGCGACCCGGCGGCCCTGGCCGAGGCCCGGCACATGATCCGCACCGCGGTCGGCGTCTGGGGAGACCGGGAGCGCGCCGACGACATCGAACTCGTCGCCGACGAGCTGATCACCAACGCCCTGATGCACACGGAGGGCTCCGCGATCGTCACCCTGCGGGCCCTCACCGGCTCCGAGCGCCGGCTGCGGGTCGAGGTCGAGGACTCCTCCAGTGCCCTGCCACGCCGCCGTGAGGCGGGCGAGTCGGGCGTCTCCGGCCGGGGCCTGCTGCTGGTCGAGCTGCTCACCGACGTGTGGGGCGTGGAGGCGCGCGGCGGCGGCAAGGCCGTGTGGTGCGAGTTCGTGGTGCCCGGCCAGGACTGACCCCGCGTGGCACTCTGGTCTCATGCCGGAACTCCCCGAGGTCGAGGCGCTCAAGGACTTCCTCACCGAGCATCTCGTCGGCCACGAGATCGTACGGGTGCTGCCCGTCGCGATCAGCGTCCTGAAGACCTACGACCCGCCCCTGTCCGCGCTGGAGGGACACGAGGTCGCGGCCGTGCGCCGGTACGGCAAGTTCCTCGACCTCGCGACCGCCGGCGGCCCGCACTTCGTGACGCATCTGGCCCGCGCCGGCTGGCTGCACTGGAAGGACCGCCTCCCCGACGGCCCGCCCCGCCCCGGCAAGGGCCCTCTCGCGCTGCGCGTGGCCCTGGAGACCGGCGCCGGGTTCGACCTGACCGAGGCCGGCACCCAGAAGCGGCTCGCGGTGTACGTCGTGGCGGACCCGCAGGAGGTCCCGGGCGTCGCCCGGCTCGGCCCGGACCCGCTGGCCGACGACTTCGACGAGCGGCGCCTCGCGGAGCTGCTGGCCGGTGAGCGGCGGCGGCTCAAGGGCGCGCTGCGCGACCAGGGCCTGATCGCGGGCGTGGGCAACGCCTACAGCGACGAGATCCTGCACGCGGCGAAGATGTCGCCCTTCAAGCTGGCCGCGTCCCTGAGCGAGGAGGAGACCGGGCGGCTGTACGCGGCCCTGCGCGACACGCTCACCGAGGCGGTCGAACGCTCCCGGGGTGTGGCGGCCGGCCGGCTGAAGGCCGAGAAGAAGAGCGGGCTGCGCGTGCACGGCCGCACCGGCGAGCCCTGCCCGGTGTGCGGCGACACCATCCGGGAGGTGTCCTTCAGCGACTCCTCGCTCCAGTACTGCCCGACCTGCCAGACGGGCGGCAAGCCGCTGGCGGACCGCAGGATGTCCCGGCTGCTGAAGTGACCCGTTCCCGCCCTTTGCGCTCGGACCGGCCTACTGCGGCTGGAGCCTGACCAGGACCTCTCCGGACGCCGAGCGGACCTCGTAGCGGGCGGTCTCGTCGGGATGCTTGGAGGAGCTGGCCATCATCGTGCTGGGCCGGTCGTCGTGCCCGGGCCCGTGCCAGCTGGTCGCGGTCTCCTCGGTGCCGTCACGGCCGACGATGACGAGGTGGCACGGGCGGGGACCGGCGGCGTCCTTCACCTTCAGTTCGACCTGGCTGCCCGAGGCCTTGTCCTCCACCGTGACCTGGGCCCAGACACCCGACCGCGCGTCGGTCGCCGCGATCCGCACCGGCTCCTCGGCGCCGCCCCGCGCCATCATCGCGAGGCCGGGTACCGAGACGGCGAGCGCCACCGACGCGGCCAGGCCGAACAGCATGCGCCGGCGACCGGCCCGGCGCCGGGCCGCCACCTCGGCCAGCAGGCGGTCCAGCATGCGCGGCCCGGGCTGCGCCATCGGGTGCACGAACCGTGGCGTCGCCCGCCGGTACAGCATCAACTGCCGTGTCGTCGGGCCGAATTCCGTCACCTCAGCGGCGCACCGAGGGCACTCCATGAGGTGGTCCTCGAAGCGGAAGGCCTCCGCCTCGTCCAGCACGCCGAGCGCGTAGGCGCCGACGTCGCGATGCCTTTCCAGGGACCTCATGCCGAATCCTCGTGCCGTTGGGTGCGGGTGGGGTTACTCCTTGCTCCCACCGGTACGGACCAGGCAGCGGAATCACTCAAGCCGGTGACACAATCGCAACCAAAGGATTCGGAGCCCTCCGGCCCGCGGATTGGTCCGCGGCCGCAGAAATCTAAAACAGGTGGATGGCGAGGTGCCCCAGCGGCAGTCCGAGCTGCCAGGCGGGCGTCCAGACCTTCGGTCCCTCGTCCTCCCCGACCACCGGAGCGCCGCCCGGCACCGCGTTCAGGTCGGGCGCGAGCAGCTCCGTCTCCTGGAGCCAGCGCCAGGCCTGCTCCGCCAGATCCAGGTCCGGCGCGGGCCGGCCCGACTCCGCGGACGCGGCGGTGAGCTCGGCCAGCCGCTCGCGCACCCACTCCTGCCACGGCTGGTCGTACGCCGTCAGTGACAGCCACGTCTCCAACTGCGTGACGACCCGGATGCCGGAGAGCTCTCCCTCGGTGTCGGAGAGGAAGATGGTCAGTGCGAGTGCGTCCCGCCCCGCGCGGAACTCGAAGGACGTCGGCGGCATCAGATCGCCGGTCCGCAGCAGTTCGTCGGCGATGTACTCGGCATACAACCACGCCATGGGGACGGTCAGTTCACCGCCGGCGCCGTCCGTGCCCTCTTCGCTTCTGTGCAGCATCCCTTCCTGCCTTCCTCCGGTACGTGCGCGTCGCCCGACACCGGGCCCCGGGGCGCTGGATGCCCCCTCCGGAACACGGATGGGAACAGCCGATTACTCAACCGGGGTCCTCAGCAAGGCGCTTTACGGAGGCTTGACTCGGACGTTGGTTTCAGCGCAGGTCGGCGGCGTATCCCGGAAGCACCCGGCGCAGGGCGCGCAGCGCGTAGTACGCGCGGGACTTCACGGTACCGGGCGGGATCCCGAGGGTCGCCGCGGCTTCCGCCACACTCGCCCCCTGGAAGTACACGAGCACCAGGACTTCACGGTGTTCCGGAGTGAGTGTCTTCACAGCCTGGCGGACATCGAGCATCGCCGCGGCCCGCTCGGCGTGGTCGGAGATGACCCGCGCGTTCTCCAGCACGGCGTCGCCGACCTCGGCCGGGCGCGCCTGCCGGGCCCGCCGGGCGTCGATCGCGAGCCGCCGCCCGACGGTCATCAGCCAGGGCCGTACGGAGTCGAAGTCGTCGGCGCGCAGGGCCTCGGGGTGCTGCCAGGCACGCACCAGCGTCTCCTGCACCAGGTCCTCCGCGCGCTGCCGGTCGCCGTCGCAGAGCCGGAGCAGGAGCGCGAAGAGGGGCCGGCCGTGCTCCCGCTGCAGTGCGGCGAGCTCGTGCTCGGCGGTCGTCCTGTTCGTGAGAGTGGATCCGGCCGTCATGGCCGTATGCCACCGCAGGGCGCGGCCGGGGGACAGGGCACGTACTCGCCTGTGCGGCGGACGGTCGATCGCGTCGACGAACGGTTCGACGAACGGTCACGCCGCCCGGCCATGTGGGTGCCGGACGGTCGGAAGAGCGTGTCGGAGCCGCGTGGGGCGTTGTGCACCTCCTTTCCTGTTTGTGTGTAAATACGACCACAACGCCCACAGTGGGGTGAACGGATGATCGCACGCAGTCGACAGGTGGCCCTGGCCCTGACCGTCGCCCTCGCCGCGGGGGCCGCCTGCCAGGCCCGCAGCCACGAACCGGCCGGCCACGGACGCCCGGCACCGTCCGTGGCCGCACCACGCGGCTTCACACTGGTCGCCTCCGGCGACGTCCTCCCGCACAGCTCGATCATCGACCGGGCCCGCTTCGACGCCGGCGGCACCGGCTACGACTTCCGTCCGATGCTCGCGGGGATCCGCTCCGTCGTCTCCCGCGCCGACGTGGCCCTGTGCCACATGGAGACCGTGTACGGCGCGAACGGCGACTACACCGGCTACCCCACCTTCAAGTCCCCGCCCGAGGTCGCCCCGGCCCTCGCCACCACCGGCTACGACGGCTGCTCCACCGCCTCCAACCACACCCTCGACGACGGCGCCGACGGCATCCGCCGCACCCTCGACGCCCTCGACCGCGCCGGCGTCCGGCACGCCGGCTCGGCCCGCAACCAGGAGGAGGCCCGCACGGTGACGGTCCTCCAGGCCGGGCCGGCCAAGGTCGCCCACCTCGCCTACACCTACGACACCAACGGCATCCCGCTCCCCGACGGGCAGCCCTGGGCCGTGAACCTCATCGACGAGGCCCAGATCCTCGCGGACGCCCGGACCGCGCGCCGGGCGGGCGCCGACGTGGTCGTGGTCTCCCTGCACTGGGGCACCGAATGGCAGGACGACCCCGACGAACGGCAGCTGACCCTGGCCCGCGGCCTCACCGCCGCGCGCAGCGGGGGCCGCCCCGACATCGACCTGATCCTCGGCACCCACGCGCACGTCCCGCAGGCCTACGAGAAGGTCAACGGCACCTGGGTCATCTACGGCATGGGCGACCAGATCGCCGGCGAGATGACCAACCACCAGGGCGCCAAGGACCCGCGCGGCAACCAGTCCACCCTCGGCCGCTTCACCTTCGCCCCGCCCGCACGGCCGGGCGGCCGCTGGCAGGTGACGAAGGCCGAGTTCGTCCCGCAGTGGTTCGACGTCGACGCCGGCCGGGTCGTCAACCTCAACCGGGCGATCGCCGAGGGCGCCGGCGTCCAGGCCGTCCGCGACCGCATCCGCGACATCGTGCTCAGCCGGGGCGCGGCCGGGGACGGCCTGGTGATGGGGGAGTAGGCCGGAGCGGCCGCCCGGTCAGCGCCGCGCCAGCTCCGAGCGCCGGTAGGAGTACCCGAAGTAGATCACCAGCCCGATCGCGAACCAGACGGCGAACCGCACCCACGTCTGCCACTGCAGGAAGGTGATCAGCCAGACCGAGAAGACGATGCCCAGCGCCGGCACCACCGGCATCCACGGCGTACGGAACGTGCGCGGCAGGTCCGGCTGCCGGTAGCGCAGCACGATCACCGCCGCGCACACCACCACGAACGCCAGCAGGATGCCGATGTTGGTCAGCTCTGCCGCCTCGCCGATCGGCAGGAAACCGGCGATGACGGCCGACGCGACCCCCACGATCCAGGTGACCCGCGTGGGCACGTGCCGCGTGGGGTGCGTCTTCGCGAACCACTTGGGCAGCAGCCCGTCCCGGGACATGGAGAACCACACCCGGGTGACGCCCAGCATGAACGTGAACATCACCGTGAGAATGCCGATGATCGCGCCCACCGCGATGACGTCCGCGAGACCGCTCAGCCCCACCGACTTGAACGCCGTCGAGAAGCCGCTCTCCTTGTCGATGTCCTTGTAGTCCTGCATGCCCGTCAGCACCAGACAGGCCGCCACGTACAGCACCATCGAGATGACGAGCGAGTAGACGATCGCCTTCGGCATGTGCCGCTGCGCGTCCTTGGACTCCTCGGCCGCCGTCGACATGGCGTCGTAGCCGAACACCGCGAAGAACACCGTCGCCGCGCCCGTGAACGCCCCGCCGACCCCGTACGGGAAGAAGGGGTTGTAGTGCGCCGTGTCGATGTGGAACACGCCGACCCCGATCACCAGCAGCACGACCAGGACCTTCAGCACCACCACGACCGTCTCGAACCGGGCCGCGTTCTTGATGCCGAGGGTCAGCAGGTAGGCGATGAGCAGGCACAGCAGTGCCGCGAACAGATCGACTCTGTGCCCGTCACCGGTGCCGGGCGCGCCCAGCATCCAGGCCGGCAGGTCGGCGCCCATCTCGCCGACCAGGAAGCTGAAGTAGCCCGAGATGCCGATCGCGACCACCGCCACGATCGCCGTGTACTCCAGCAGCAGGTCCCAGCCGATGAACCAGCCCGCGAACTCGCCGAGCACCGCGTAGCCGTAGGTGTAGGCCGAACCGGCCTTCGGGATGAGTCCGGCGAACTCGGCGTAGGACAGAGCGGCCGCGGCACTCGCGAAGCCCGCGACGAGGAAGGAGACGAGCACGGCCGGACCCGCCGTGCCGTTGGCCACGGTTCCGGCGAGAGTGAAGATGCCCGCGCCGATGATGCCGCCGACCCCGATGGCGGTCAGCTGCCACAGCCCCAGGGACCGTTCCAGCTGGGTGCCCTTGCCGACTTCCGTCTCCTCGATCTGCTCGATGGGTTTGCGGCGGAGAATCCCTTGTCCCATCCGGAGCCCGGCCATGCGCCTCACCTCTTCGCGATCGGCAAACGGCTGATGGCGGATCATGATGGCCCAGACGTCCCCCCGACGGAAGACACCGCGCAAGACCCCCGCCGCCTCACGGGGCCACGGCGTAGCTCAGGTCGTGTGCGACCAGGGACACCGGCTCCAGCCGCAGCCACACCGTCCCCCGCCGCGCGGGATCGTCGTACAGGTAGCGCACGAAGCGCTCGTCCCACCGCTCCTCGTCCGCGCCCAGATAGCGGACCAGCTTGCGCCTGCCCCGCTCGACATCGAACGGCACGACATCGGCCCGGCCCCGCGCGATCACCTGCCGGACCAGCCCGGTCGCCAGATCGCACTCGTCCACCACCAGCGCGACCCCGGGATCGGCCCGCACCCGGTCGAAGAGGCGGGCCCAGGGGCCGGTCAGCACCCAGAAGGCGCCCTCCTCCCACAGGAACCAGACAGGCCGGACCGTCGGCCCGTTGGTGGCGAGACGTGCGGTGAGGGGCCGCCGCAGAAAGGCGTCCACGTCGAAGGCGTCAGAAGTCACCGCCGCATCATCGGGCACTCGCGCCCTCCTGCCTTCCGACCGGGGACCTAGGTCCTGTCGTCGCGGGGCAGGCGGGAATGTGGCGACAGGGCCTAAGTCCCGGTCCGTAGGCCAAGGCCTACGGCACCACCGTCACCGGCCACCGCCCGGCCTTCACCAGACGCACCGCCACCGATCCGACGATCCGGTGGCCCGCCTGCTCGGACGCGCCCACGACCACCGCGTCCGCCTTGAGTTCGTCCGCCGCCTTCACCAGGCCGCCGTACGGGTCGCCGCGGAACGTGTGGAACTCCCAGCGGACCTCGAATATCCCCTTGAGCCGCTCGGCCGCGTCCCGGATGTACGCCACCAGGTCCTCGGCGATCTCGTCGGTCGTCTCGGCCACCGGAGCCCCGAGCGCCGCGCCGGCCGCCAGCACCGGCTGCACGTACACCACGGCGAGCAGCGCGTGCTGGCGGCGGGCCAGACCGGCGGCATAGGCCGCGGCCCGCAAGGACGAGTCGGAGCCGTCCACCCCGACCACGATCACCTTCGGCCCGTCCGTGCCCCGTTCGAACCGAGCGGAGTGCTTTTCCGTCACGCCGCGAGGCTATCGGAGGCCACAGCCACGGTCCTGCGGCGGGAGTCCCCGAGGGGCGGGGAGACCTGGCTGTTCCTATGGTCGAAACATGAGTGCCATCGCGGACACCGGGACGGCCGGAAAGGACACCACGGGTCCGATACGGCCCCGCCGCCGTGCTCATGGCTTCCTGAGCCGGGTACCCGAGGGTTTCGCGGTCCTCTTCGGCGCCCTGGGTCTGTTCTGCGCCCTGCTGGCGGTCATCCCGCCGCTGCGCACCGGCCTGCGCCCCCTCGTCCGCTTCCTCGACCTGCTGCTCGTCCCCGTCAGCGCCAACCTCGCCTACGCGGTCTTCCTGTTCCTGCTCGCCGCCGCGACCGGCGCCCGCAAGAAGATCGCCTGGTGGCTGGTCGTCGTCTACCTGGGCCTGCTGGTCCTGACCGACATCCTCGGCATGGCCGTCGGCGAGTTCGCCGAGTCCGTCCCGTCCTTCGTGGTCTGCGGCCTCGCCCTGGTCCTGCTGATCGTCGCCCGCGGCGAGTTCTACGCCGCCTCCCGCCGGGCCGCCGTACGCCGCGCGCTCGCCGTCCTGGCGGCCGGGCTGGCCGCGGCGATCCTGGCCGGCTGGGGCCTCGTCGAGGCGTTCCCGGGCACCCTGCCCCGCGGCGAGCGCCTCGCCTGGGCCGCCAACCGGGTCCTGGGCGGCCTGGTGCCCGCGGGCAGCTTCGACGGCCGCCCGCCGCACGCCCTGTACTTCCTGCTCGGCCTGTTCGGCGCGCTCGCCCTGCTGAACGCCGCCACCACCCTGTTCCGCTCCCAGCGCCTGGAAGCCGCCCTGCACGACGACGAGGAGGCCCGCATCCGCGCCCTCCTCGGCCGCTACGGCGACCAGGACTCCCTCGGCTACTTCGCCACCCGCCGCGACAAGGCCGTCGTCTTCTCGCCCAGCGGCAAGGCCGCCGTCACCTACCGAGTCGAGGCCGGCGTGTGCCTGGCCAGCGGCGACCCGGTGGGCGACCGGGAGGCCTGGCCGCACGCGATCGCCGCCTGGCAGGAGGTGGCCCGCCGGTACGCCTGGGTGCCCGCCGTGATGGGCGCCTCCGAGGAGGGCGCCAGGGCCTTCGTCCGGGCCGGGCTCGGCGCGCTCCAGCTCGGCGACGAGGCGATCCTGCACGTCCTCGACTTCGCTCTCGACGGCCGCGACATGCGCGTCACCCGCCAGGCCGTCAACCGGGTCCGCCGCCTCGGCGTCACCTGCCGCGTCCGCCGCCACTCCACCCTCGGCGAGGAGGAGATGCGGCAGATCGCGGAGCGGGCCGACGCCTGGCGCGACACCGAGACCGAGCGCGGCTTCTCCATGGCTCTGGACCGGCTCGGCGACCCGGCCGACGGCGACTGCCTCCTCGTGGAGGCAATCGACGAGGACGGCCGCCTGCTCGCCCTGCAGTCCTTCGTGCCCTGGGGCAAGGACGGCGTCTCCCTGGACCTGATGCGCCGTGACCGCACCGCACCCAACGGCGTCATGGAGTTCATGGTCGCCGAACTGTGCCACACCGCGCCGAAACTGGGCGTGCGCAGGATCTCGCTGAACTTCGCCGTCTTCCGTTCCGTGTTCGAGGAGGGCGCGCGCATCGGCGCCGGACCGGTGCTCCGCCTCTGGCGCCGCCTGCTGCTGTTCTTCTCCAAGTGGTGGCAACTGGAGGCCCTGTACCGGTCCAACGCCAAGTACCGCCCCCAGTGGTACCCGCGCTTCCTGTGCTACGCGGACGCCGCCTCGCTCGCCCGGGTCGGCCTCGCCTCCGGCATCGCCGAGGGCTTCGTGTCCGTACCTTCCCTGCACAAGCTCTGGGGAAGAGGGCACCCGAAGGGCGGACAGCGGCCCGCCACCACGCGCGGGCTGCCGTCACTGGCGGCGCTCGGCCTCGCCGGAGGGGACGGGACCGAGCCCGCCGGCCCTCTCTCCGGCCTGCCCGACCAGGTCCGCGTCCGGCACCGCAAGCTCGACCGGCTGCGCGCCGCAGGCACCGACCCCTACCCGGTGGGCCTCCCGCCCCGCACCCACACCCTCGCCGGCATCGAACAGGGCGAGGACGTCACCGTCGCCGGGCGGATCATGCTGGTCCGCGACTTCGGCGGCATCGTCTTCACCGTCCTGCGCGACTGGTCCGGCGACCACCAGCTCGCCCTCACCCGCGACCGCTCCGGCCCCGCCCTGGACCGCTTCACCGCCGACACCGACATCGGCGACCACATCACCGCCACCGGCCGGGCCGGCGTCAGCGACCAGGGCGAGCCCACCGTCTTCGTCACCTCCTGGCAGCTCACCGGCAAGTGCCTGCGCCCCCTGCCCGACAAACGCCGGGGCCTCGCCGACCCCGAGACCAAGGTCCGCCGCCGCTACCTCGACCTGGTCGCGAGCCCCGGCGCCCGCGAGGTGATCCGCGCCCGCTCCACCGCCGTCCAGGCACTGCGCCAGGGCCTGCTGGAACGCGGCTACCTGGAGGTCGAGACCCCGATGCTCCAGCAGATCCACGGCGGCGCCAACGCCCGCCCCTTCACCACCCACATCAACGCCTACGACCTCGACCTCCACCTGCGCATCGCCCCCGAGCTGTACCTGAAACGGCTGTGCGTCGGCGGCCTGGAGAAGGTCTTCGAACTCGGCCGCACCTTCCGCAACGAGGGCGTCTCCTACAAGCACAACCCCGAGTTCACGATGCTGGAGGCCTACCAGGCCTACGCCGACTACGACGTGATGCTGGAGCTCGTCCGCGAACTCGTCCAGGGCGCCGCCACCGCCGCCTTCGGCCGGCCCGTCGCCCACAAGGACGGCACGGAGTACGACATCTCCGGGCAGTGGCCGGTCAAGACCGTCTACGGCGCCGTCAGCGAGGCCCTCGGCGAGGAGATCCACCCGGGCACCGACGCCGAGACCCTCAGGCGGCTGTGCGAGGGCGCGGGGGTGCCGTACACCGCCGACGACGGCCACGGCGACATCGTCCTGGAGATGTACGAACGGCTGGTGGAGGAGCGCACCGGGCCGCCCACCTTCTACAAGGACTTCCCGACCGACGTCTCCCCGCTCACCCGGCAGCACCGCACCGACCCGCGCCTCGCCGAACGCTGGGACCTCGTCGCCTTCGGCACCGAACTGGGCACCGCCTACTCGGAGCTGACCGACCCCGTCGAGCAGCGCCGCCGCCTCACCGCCCAGTCCCTGCTCGCCGCCGGGGGAGACCCGGAGGCGATGGAACTCGACGAGGACTTCCTCGACGCACTGGAGTACGCCATGCCGCCCACCGGCGGCCTCGGCATCGGCGTCGACCGGCTGGTCATGTTCCTCACGGGACTGACGATCCGGGAGACCCTGCCGTTTCCCCTGGTGCGCCGCCACTGACCCTTCTGCGTGGGCCGTTCGAGTGAAAACGTGCCGCCGCACCGGTGTTGCTCAGGTGCGTCGGCCTCCCGCCGGGCGACTGATGAGTCATGAAGAAGGATCAGTTGCTCACCCGTCGCCGGCTGTTGATCGCGGGCACCGGCGCCGTGGGAGCGGCCGCCACGGCCGGTGTGCTCGCGGCGGTCACCGGGGACGGCCCCGCCGGGTCCGTCCCGGCGGCGGGGTCCCAGCCCCGGCGCCCCCGCAGCGCCTCCGCGTACCGTCTGCAGCCCCTGACCGGATACGGCCCGCCGCAGGCAGCGCCCCGCCGGACCCTGGTACGCCGCGAACCGCTGCTGCGCGTCTCCGGACGCGGCCGGACCATGGTGCTGACCTTCGACGACGGCCCCGACCCCCGCTACACCCCGGCCATCCTCGACACGCTGGCCGAGTACGACGTGCGCGCCATGTTCTTCGTGTGCGGGGAGATGGCCGTGGACAACAAGGTGCTGCTGGCCCGGATGGCCGACGAGGGCCATGTCGTGGGGAACCACACCTGGTCCCACCCGCTGCTCACCCGCCTCACCCGCCGGCAGATCCGCTCCCAGATGGAACGCACCTGCGACGTCATCGAGGAGGCCTACGGCGAGCGCCCCGAGTGGTTCCGCGCCCCTTACGGCGCCTGGAACCGCGCCGCCTTCCAACTGGGCGCCGAACTCGGCATGGAACCCCTCGCCTGGACGGTCGACACCCTCGACTGGACCACCCCCGGCACCCGGTCCATCGTCGACCGGGTCGAGCGCGGCGCCGCCCCCGGCGTCGTGGTCCTCTCGCACGACGCCGGGGGCGACCGCTCGCAGAGCGTGCACGCCTTGCGGCGCTATCTGCCGGAACTGCTCGACTCCGGTTACCACGTGACCGTGCCCCGGCGGGACTACGCCTGAGACCTGCCGTCGGGCCGTCGCCCACCCGGCCGGGGAGCGCTCAGCGCACCTCGGCCAGGCGGGCGAAGGCGACGACGTTGCCCTCGTAGCCGTTCTGCTGGGAGAAACCGCCGCCGCAGGTGATGACCCGCAGTTCCGCCGCCCCCTTGGAGGCGTAGACACGGTCACCGGGGAAGTTGTCCTTCGCGAACACCTCGATGCCGTAGATCTCGAACACGGCGGTCTTCCCGTCCTGCCGGGCGACCTCGACGCGGTTGCCCTTCTCCAGGGCCCCGAGCCCGTAGAACACGGCGGGGCCCTGCTGGTTGTCGACATGGCCGACGACGACCGCGGTGCCCTTCTCGCCGGGGGTGACGGCACCGGTGAACCAGCCGGCCAGGTTCGGGTCCTCCGGCGGCGGCGCGCCGACCCAGCCGTCCGCGTCCAGGCCCACCGGAATGACCGGCGCGTCGACCTGGATCGCCGGGATCCGGACCCGGTCCGGGAGGGCGTAGGGGAGGGGCTTGACGGCCCCCGCGAAGGTGGCCGCCGGCACGCGGCTGTCCGCCGCGGCCGCGGTCGCCGGCTGCGGCGGGCCCTCGTCGAATTCCCCCGAACCATTCCGGATGAGCGCGAGGCCGGTCAGCAGAACCAGCGCTATCACGCCCCACGGGGCGCGCTTCTTCGGCCGCGCCTCCTCTTCCGCCTCGGCCAGCTCGGACGCAGACATGGGCCATCCCCTCTCGACGCGGCCGTCGCCGTGTCGTTCGCGCATACCAGAACGCTAAGTGCCGCGCGCGAAACCGGCGACGGGGCGGGAGCGAACGGGTGGTGCGGGGCTGTCCGGGGTGGTCACGGGCCGTCCGGGGAGACGTCGACGCTCTGAGGTGCGCCATCCGAGTTGCCACCGCGAGGAAATTTCTGACGGTCCGTGACCTGCGGCGATATCCGATTGCGTGGTTGTCCCGCGGTGCCTTCTCTCACCAGGACGGACCATTCCCGACATGCGGGTGCGGGCAAGGCAACTGACTGTCTTTCTGGGAGGCGCTTTCTCGCCGATCGACCGGGGACGGGTCCCGGGGCGTCTTCCGCGGAGGTTCACATGCGTAACACTCGTGCCCTGGCGGTCGCCGGCGCCGCGGTCGCCGCCCTCGGCCTCTCGGCCCCCGCGGCCGTCGCGTGGGACACACCCAGCAACATCGTCGCCCTGCCCAGCGTGATCGCCCGCGGCGGCCAGCTGACCATCACGGTCGACGGCTGCCGCAACGGTGGCACGGCCACCTCCAACGCGTTCACGATGCCGGCGAGGCTCTCGCCCGCCTCCGGCTCCAAGGAGACGGCGAGGGGCACCGCCACCATCCGGAACGACGCCAGCGCGGGGCCGTACGACATCACCGTCACCTGCAACGGCAGGACCCTGACCAAGCCCCACGCCTTCACCGTCATCGGCGGTGTCCGCGGCGGTATCGGCGGCAGCAGCACCACCGGTGCGACCCCGACCGACATGGCCATCGGCGGCGGGCTCGTGGCCGCCGCGGTCGTCGGCAGCGGGGTGTTCTGGATGCGCCGCCGCGCCGAGCGGCGCGTCTGACGCCCCGCTCCACGCTCCTTGGGCCCCTGCTCCACGAACCCCTTCGACGAGCCGTCTCGCACGTGAACGGTCTTCGCCCCGGATCCCTCGACGGATCCGGGGCGAAGACCTGCGCGCTGCGTACCGTGCGGTGTGGGGGCCGGTCAGCTGCCGGCGCCCTCGTCGGTGCGGCGCCGGGCGAAGTGGTACGCCGTGCCCAGCGCGCCGGCGATCAGCGCGGCGCCGAGGCCGAACTCCTTGAGGTCGAAACCGCCGAGGGCGCCGCCCTCTCCGGCGTGCACGCCCTTCGACGGGTGGCGGTGGTGGTGCGACGGGTGATGCCCCGGGTGGTGCGTCGGAGGGCCGCCGGCGATGGTCAGGCGCGCGGTGCCGCTCGACTGGTCACAGACGAAGTCCACGTCGTACATGGCGCCGGGCTTGGCGTCCCGGTCGATGGTGGCCGTCGCCCAGGACTCCTCCGGTGGGATGACGACGAGGTCGAAGACCGGCGAGGAGACCGCCGCCTCCCCCTGGCACGCTTCGTTGCGCTCCACCCGCAGCGTGACCTCGCCGCCTGCCGCGACGGTGGAGGGCTCGACGCTGAAGCCGAAATCGGTCTGGATGGCCGCGCCGGCCGGCATGCAGGAGGTGAGGGCGCCGGCGCCCAGCAGTACGGCCGAGACCGAGGCGACGCATATCGCGCGCATGTGAATCCTCCGGGTCCCCGAGGAGCAACCGCGGACCTGTTCCGCTCACGTCAGAAATGCACCTCGATGCCCGAAACGCTAAGAACGTGCGCTCGGCGGCGCGATCGCAGTCGCGCGAATGGGGCACACCGGTGGGCCGCCAGGGGGAACCCCGTTGACTCGAACGGGGGACGGCGGCGGTGTGCCGCTCGTCCCCCGGCCCGGTTCCGTGGTGCGTGTGCCGTCAGTCGCCTGCCCCCGGGAAGAGGTTCAGGAACGGGTCCGCCGAAGCGGTCACGCCCCTGCTGTAGGGCGAGTCGAAGTCCCAGATCAGGAACAGTAGGAAGGCGATCAGTGCCGAGAACAGCCCGGCGAGGATCAGTTCCCGCGTCGTTCTGCGGATCTGGAGGACGAAGATCATCCCGATGGTGACGACGGCTCCGGCGATCAGCCCGAACCACACCACGCCCGGCATGGTCTCCCCGGTCGACTCCGCCCGGGCGATCCGCGCCTGGCTGGCCGCGGTCACCTGGTCGACGAGCGGCTGGTAGGCCTGCGCCTCGAAGTCCGTCTCGGGTTCGTAGTCGGTGACGTCCTGGCGAACGCGCTCGAAGAGTTCACCGCCGCGCTCGGTGACCTGGTCCTGGTCGGCCATGGCGTCCCACTCGGTGGTGACGACATGGCTCACGTACATGTGGATGTCCTCCCGGATGCGGTCGCGCACGTCGTCCGGGTAGACCCGGACCCGCTCCGAGATCTCGTGCAGCGCGGTGGCCTCCGCCTGGACGTGGTCCTGGGCGGCGCTGCGCCCCTCCCACACACCGGCGATCGCCAGGCCCAGGACGATGGCGTACACCACGCCGATCCACATCGTCATGTACTCGATGACGTCCGGGGTCTCGCTGGGGTCCTCGTCGTCGGACGCCGTGCGGTGGCGTACGAGGGTGACGGCGACCACCACGACACCGGCGGCCAGCATCGCGAGGGTGAGAACAAGCCATTCCGGCAAGAGATGCCTCCAGAGCTTCAGGGATCAGCGCGCGCGCAGCGCGGCGACGGCGACCACCGCGGGCACCGTGACGAGCAGGACGAAGGTGAGCGGCGACATGGTGTGACGCACCGGCCGGGGCCGCGGGGCCGCGCGGTACCGCGGGTAGTGCACGGGCGCAGCGGACGGACGCGGGGTGGGCTTCGCCGACGGCTTTGCCGCCGGGGCGGGGGGTGGGGGAGGTACCGGCCGGGGCGGCGGCGCCGGGTGTGGCGGGGGCGGCGGAGGCGGAGGCAGTGGCTCCGGTCTGGCCGTGGGGGCCGGTTTCGGGGGCGGGGGCTCAGGGGGCGGCGGCTTCGGAGTCGGCTTCGGTGGCGGCGGGGGCTTCGGAGTCGGCGCCGGCGGTGGTGGCTTCGGTGGCGGCGGGGGCGTCGGGGTCGGGGTCGGTGTGGGCGTGGGCGTGGGGGTCGGTGTGGGGGGCGGGCACGGCGGCTTCGGCCAGGTCCTGCTTCCGGCGATTGCCACCGCCTCCGTGCCGTCCGGCCCCGTCGAGGCGTACGCGCAGGCGCCGGCCACCGCGACTGGGGACGGTGCGCCGACGAGCGCCCAGGTCAGCGTCGCCACCGCCAAGGCCCTTGCGGCGAGGGCGGTTTGAGTCGATAGGGGTCCATGCACGACGAAGATCATGAGCCTTCTGCCGCCGGGACGTGCCGGTGCGCAAGGGGGTTGCCCCGAAAGAGGGATTTCCGGGTGGTGTGGGTTTGCCGGGCGGCCGCCCGCGGAGCCTCCGGCCCGTGTCCGTACCGGCACCCGTACCCGTACCCGTGTGCGGGGGCGGGCGGCCCCGTCACAGGTTCCGGAAAGAAAATTGGCCGGTCGTTGAACACAATCACGCCCGCCATGCGTACTCATGACCGTGCGGCGGCGCAGCAGGGCGCTGCAACACCCTTGCGATTATGGGGAGTTGACGATGAAGACCTCCTGGCGGAGCGCCTCACTCGTGGCGAGCGCCGCGGCGGTCCTGGCGCTGACGACGGCGTGTGGTCAGGACAGCCCTCCGGCGGCCAGCCAGAACGTGGGTGCCTCGGCAGCGCCCGGGGACTACGGAAGCATCGGCACCGGGAACTCGGTGGGCGGCACCGCGGGCGGCCAGCAGGCCTCGCCGAGTCCTTCCAGCCCCTCCACCCCCGCGGGCAAGCTCTCTGTCGCCACCGCCGAGGAGGTCGGCAAGGTGGTGACCGACAGCCTGGGCCTCACCCTGTACCGGTTCGACCAGGACACCGACCAGCCGCCCAAGTCGAACTGCGACGGCGACTGCGCCAAGACCTGGCCGCCGGTGCCCGCGGACGACGCCGAGGCCGGCGAGGGCATCGACAAGGCGCTGCTCGGCTCGGTCACCCGCGCCGACGGCACCAAGCAGCTCACCGTCGCCGGCTGGCCCGCCTACCGCTACGCCAAGGACGTCAACGCCGGTGACGTCAAGGGCCAGGGCGTGGGCGGCAAATGGTACGCGCTGGCCCCCGACGGCAAGAAGGCACAGGGCGGCGGGGCCGGCGGCGCGGGGGCCGAGGCGCAGCCCGGGCTGTCCACCCGCAACGACCCCAAGCTCGGCGAGATCGTCGTCGACAAGAACGGCATGACCGTCTACCGGTTCAAGAAGGACCAGGCCTGGCCCAAGCCCGTCTCCAACTGCTCCGGCGCGTGCCTGGAGAAGTGGCCGCTCGTGGAGCCCGTCGACTACGCCGACACCAAGGGCATCCAGGAGAAGGGCTACATGGTCTTCGACCGGACCGACGGCAAGGGCAAGCAGCAGACGATCAACTGCTCACCGATCTACACCTTCGCCGGTGACAAGGCTCCCGGCGACACCAACGGCCAGGGCGTCGGCGGCACCTGGTACGCCGTGCGGCCCGACGGCAAGCTGGTCGGCGCGCCGGAGAAGTAGAGAGACCTCCCAGGGTTGATCATCTCGTCCACCCGACGGAGCCGACCCGGTCCGCCCCTCCGTACCCACGGAGGGGCGGACCTTTTGCCGTGCTTCACCTGCAGCCGTCGGATGTTCGCCGCATGTTCGAAGGTCAGGCGCGCGGGTATCAATTCGGCACGTGCCGCAGGCAGTGACCGGGAACGGATGGTCAATTTCCGTTTCGGGTCGCTCCATTGCCGGGCGATCAGTAGCCTCTGCTCGAACACCGGATCGCCTACGCCTTGGAGAGATAGATGGAGCGTCCCGCCTGGGCCCCACGGAGCATCGACATCTCGGTGCCCAGCGTCTCCCGGATGTACGACTACTACCTGGGCGGATCGCACAACTTCGAGGTCGACCGGCAAGCGGCCCGCAAGGCCATGGAGTTCATGCCGGGACTCCCCAAGATCATGCAGGCGAACCGGGCGTTCCTGCGCCGCGCCGTGCGGTACGCGGCCGAGCAGGGCATCAGCCAGTTCCTGGACATCGGCTCCGGCATCCCCACCTTCGGCAATGTGCACGAGGTGGCCCGGGCCGCCCGCCCCGGCGCGCGCGTGGTGTACGTCGACCACGACCCGGTGGCCGTGGCGCACAGCCAGGCGGTCCTGGAGGGCGAGGACGACGCGGCCGTCGTCGCCGCGGACCTCCGCAAGCCCCAGGAGATCCTGCACAGCCCCGAGGTGGAGCGGCTGATCGACCTGAATCAGCCAGTGGCGCTGCTCCTCGTTGCCATACTGCACTTCGTGGAAGACGAGGACGACCCGTACGGGGCGGTGGCCGAACTGGGCGAGGCGCTCGCGCCCGGCAGCCTGCTCGTGCTCACCCACGCCTCGTACGAGGGCGTCCCCCTGCCGCCGGAGCGGGCCGGTGGCGCGGTGAACGTGTACGAGGACATCCGCAACCCGCTGATCATGCGCTCGCGCGAGGAGATCGCGCGGTTCTTCAAGGGGTACGACATGGTGGAACCCGGACTGGTGGCGATGCCGCGCTGGCGGCCCGACACCGCACCGGAGGACGAGGATCCGTACGCGTTCTCCGGCTTCGCGGGCGTGGGGCGTACGGCGTGATCGCGGAACCGGACGGGCCGGAGGACAGACTGCGCCGGTTCGCGACGATCTGGAGCCGGGCCGTCTTCCCGGTGACCTCGACGTCGTCGACCCGGCCCGAGTTCGAGGAAGAACTGCTGCCGCTGGCCCGGCGGTTGAGCCGGGCGCTGCTGGCCCGGGCCTTCGACGCCGACGAGGGCAGGGCGGTGGGCGCCGCCCTCGTGGATGCGCACTGCACCGACCCGGAGGCGCTCAGCCGCACGCTGGACTGCGTGGACGCCTACCTGGTCCTGTACTGCGGCGGCGACGGCGACTAGGAGGACCTGCGGGCGCGCTCCGCACGCCTCCAGCACGCGATGGCCGCCGGCTTCGCGCAGGCCCTGCGCGAGCGGACGCTGGCCGAGCAGGAGGCCATCGCCCAGGCCGCCCTGCGGGCGCAGGGCGTGGTGGCGCAGGCCCTGCACGCGACCGAGGCCCGCTTCCGCGCGGTCTTCGAGGGCGCGGCCATAGGCATCGGCATGGCCGACCTCGACGGCAACATCCTCCAGGTCAACGGCGCGCTGCTGCGCATGTTCGGGGTCTCCGAGCAGACGATGCGCACCCGCAACGTCAGGGAGTGGACCCACCCCGACGACGCGCCGCAGACCTGGCGGCTCTATGACGAACTCGTGCGCGGCGAGCGTGAGCACTACCACGTGGAGAAGGCGTTCTACCGCCCTGACGGAACGGTCCTGTGGACGAATCTGACGGTCTCCCTGCTACGGGACGCCGACGGCAGCCCGCAGTACCAGCTCGCGCTCATGGAGGACACCACCGAGCGGCGGCTGCTCAACCTGAGGCTGCGCTACGAGGCCACGCACGACGCGCTGACCGGGCTGCCGAACCGTACCTTCTTCTTCGAGCGCCTGGAGAAGGCACTGGGCGCCGGGAAGGGCCAGCGGTTCGGTCTGTGCTACCTCGACCTCGACGGCTTCAAGACCGTCAACGACAGCCTCGGCCACGCGGCCGGCGACCGCCTGCTGGTGGAGGTCGCCGACCGGCTCCAGTCCTGCGCCACCGCGCCCGGCGAGATGGTCGCCCGGCTCGGCGGCGACGAGTTCGTGGCCCTGACCACGGGCCCCGACACCCAGCGCGAGGTCGACGAGCTCGCCACGCGCATCATGAACGCGCTGCTCGCCCCGATCAGCGTCGACGGCCGGGAACTGACCGTGCGCGGCAGCATCGGCATCGTCGAGGGCCCGGCCGGGGAGCGCAGCCCGGCGGAGGTGCTGCGCAGCGCCGACATCACCATGTACCGCGCCAAGTCGGCGGGCGGCAACCGCTTCGAACTCGCCGACCCGGAGGCGGACGCCCGCGCCATCACCCGGCACGGGCTGACCACGGCGCTGCCGACGGCGCTGGAGCGGGGCGAGTTCTTCATCGAGTACCAGCCGCTGGTCCACCTCGGCGACGGCAGTGTGCGCGGCGCGGAGGCCCTGGTGCGCTGGCTGCATCCGCAGCACGGGGTGCTCGGCCCGGACCGGTTCATCCCGCTCGCCGAACACACCGGGCTGATCGTGCCGCTGGGCCGGTGGGTCCTGGAACAGTCGGTACGGCAGGCCCGCGAGTGGCGGGAACTGCACGGTGGCGTCGAGGCCGTGGGCCCGCTGCGGATCAACGTCAACCTCTCGCCCTGCCAGTTGACCCACCCCGGTCTGGTCCAGGACACCGTCGACATCCTGGAGCGCACGGGCATCGAACCGGACGCCCTGTGCCTTGAGGTCACGGAGTCGGCGCTGATCGGAGCGGACGACGACCTGCTGAAACCGTTGCGCCGGCTGGCGGAGATGGGCGTCGACATCGCCCTGGACGACTTCGGGACCGGCTACTCCAACCTCGCCAACCTGCGCCGCCTGCCGGTCAGCATCCTGAAACTGGACCGCTCCTTCACCCAGAGCATGCAGCAGTTCCCGGCCGACCCCGTCGACCTGAAGATCGTCGAGGGGATCGTCTCCCTGGCCCACAGCCTGGACCTCGCGGTGACGGTCGAGGGCGTCGAGACGGGTGCGCAGGCCGAACAGCTGCGGATACTGGGGTGCGACACGGCCCAGGGCTGGTACTACGCCCGCCCGGGCCCGCCGGACAGGTTGCACGAGCTGGCACTGGCGGACGCAACGGGCTGAGCTGGAGCGGCCCTTCAGGGGCGCGGGGAACTGCGTGACCAGCCACGCACCACCCGCACCCTGAACGGAGCTCACGAACAACGGCGGCTAGGAAACGCCACCTCACCGCTCAAGCAGCATCCGCTGCAACTCCCGAGCGGCCCGAGGCGGAGCCACATCGCTGCGGTGCGCCAGCGCGATCGTGCGGTGGAGGCCGGGCCTGGCCAGCGGAGTCACCCGCAGACCACGGCCCGACCTCGCCGCCACCATCCGCGGCACGACGGCGACCCCCAGCCCGGCGCGTACAAAACCCAGCACCGCGTCCATCTCCCCGCCCTCCACCGCGAAGTCCGGCTCGAACCCCTCCGCGCGGCACGCCGCCACGGTCAGTTCGCGCAGGTCGTAGCCGTGCCGGAACATCACCAGACGCTCGCCCTCCAGATCGGCGACGCGTACGGTGCGCCGGCCCCGGCCCGGGCTCGACGCGTCCGGGGAGGAGACCACGACCAGGTCCTCGCGCAGCAGCTCCACCGTCGTCAGCGCCGGGGACGGCGTCGGCAGGGGCAGCACCACGAGGGCGAGGTCCAGCGCGCCGCGTGCCAGCTCCCGCACCAGGTCGTGCGAACCGCCCTCCTCGATCAGCAGCCGGATGCCCGGGTAGCGGTCGTGGAAGGCGCGCAGCACGTCCGGCAGCAGGCCCGTGCACAGACTGGGCGTGGCACCGAGCCGCACCCGCCCGCGCCGCAGCTGCGCCAGCTCCAGCACCTCGTGCCGGGCCGTGTCCGCGTCGGCCAGGATGCGCCGGGCCAGCGGGAGCAGGGCCTCACCGGCGTCCGTGAGCGTGATGTTGCCGCGCGCCCGCAGGAACAGGTCCGCGCCCAGCTCCCGCTCCAGCGCCTTGATCTGCTGCGACAGCGACGGCTGCGCGACATGCACCAGATCGGCGGCCCGGGTGAAGTGCCGGGTCTCGGCGACGGCCACGAAGTACTGGAGCTGGTGGAACTGCATACTCCTACGATAGCCCTTGCCTATGGAATCAAGCCGCACCATGTCTTGGACCGATCGGCTCCGCGTCCGTAGCGTGCTGTGACATGGCTCTGGCAACGCGGACGGACCGACGGCCGTCCATCGCACGCACCGTGTGGGACTCCACCGTCGGCAAGAAGACCGTGATGGCGGTCAGCGGGCTGATCATGCTGCTGTACCTGGTCGCCCACATGATCGGAAACCTGAAGATCTACTTCGGGGCCGGCGAGTTCAACGCGTACGGGCACTGGCTGCGCACGGTCGGCGAACCGTTCATGCACTACGAATGGACGCTGTGGCTGATCCGCGTCGTGCTGGTCGTCGCCGTCGTCGCGCACGGCGTCTCCGCGTACCAGCTCAGCCGCCGGGACATCAGGGCACGGCCCAGCAAGTACGTCCACAAGAAGCCGCGCGCGAGCTACGCGACGCGGACCATGCGGTGGGGCGGGATCATCCTCGGCCTGTTCATCGTCTGGCACATCCTCGACCTGACCACCGGCACCGTGCACTCGGGCGGCTTCCAGGAGGGCCACCCGTACCAGAACGTCGTGGACACCTTCTCCACCTGGTACGGCAACGTCATCTACATCGTCGCGATGCTCGCGCTCGGCCTGCACATCCGGCACGGCTTCTGGAGCGCCGCCCAGACCCTCGGCGCCGGCAGCCGCACCCGCGACCGTGCGCTGAAGACCGTCGCCAACGTTCTCGCGCTGCTGCTCACGGCCGGGTTCATCGCCGTACCCGTGGGCGTCATGACCGGAGTGGTGAGCTGACATGACCTACACCGACTACACGACCGGTGAACCGGTCGCCGACACCAAGGCCCCGAAGGGCCCCGTCCACGAGCGCTGGGACAAGCGCCGCTTCGAGGCCAAGCTGGTCAACCCCGCCAACCGGCGCAAGCACACCGTCATCGTCGTCGGCACCGGCCTCGCCGGCGGCTCCGCCGGGGCCACCCTCGCCGAACAGGGCTACCACGTCGTCCAGTTCTGCTACCAGGACTCCCCGCGCCGCGCCCACTCCATCGCCGCGCAGGGCGGCATCAACGCCGCGAAGAACTACCGCAACGACGGCGACTCCGTCCACCGGCTGTTCTACGACACCGTCAAGGGCGGCGACTTCCGGGCCCGCGAGTCCAACGTCCACCGCCTCGCGCAGATCTCCGTCGAGATCATCGACCAGTGCGTGGCCCAGGGCGTGCCGTTCGCCCGCGAGTACGGCGGTCTGCTCGACACCCGTTCCTTCGGCGGCGTCCAGGTCTCGCGGACCTTCTACGCCCGCGGCCAGACGGGACAGCAACTGCTGCTCGGCGCCTACCAGGCCCTGAGCCGGCAGATCGCCGCGGGGAACGTCGAGATGCACCCGCGCACCGAGATGCTCGACCTGATCGTCGTCGACGGGCGGGCGCGCGGAATCGTCGCCCGCGACCTCGTCACCGGCAAGATCGACACGTACTTCGCGGACGCGGTGGTGCTGGCCAGCGGCGGCTACGGCAACGTCTTCTACCTGTCGACGAACGCCATGAACTCCAACGCGACCGCGATCTGGCGGGCGCACCGGCGCGGCGCCTGGTTCGCCAACCCCTGCTTCACCCAGATCCACCCCACCTGCATCCCACGCACCGGCGACCACCAGTCCAAGCTGACGCTGATGAGCGAGTCGCTGCGCAACGACGGCCGCATCTGGGTGCCGAAGGCAAGGGGCGACAACCGCCCGCCGGGCGAGATCCCCGAGGACGAGCGCGACTACTACCTGGAGCGCGTCTACCCGTCCTTCGGCAACCTGGTGCCGCGCGACATCGCCTCCCGCGCCGCCAAGAACGTCTGCGACGAGGGCAGGGGCGTCGGCCCCGGCGGACAGGGCGTGTACCTGGACTTCGCCGACGCCATCAAACGCATGGGCCGGGGCGCCGTCGAGGCCAAGTACGGCAACCTCTTCGACATGTACCAGCGGATCACCGACGAGGATCCGTACGAGGTACCCATGCGGATCTACCCCGCCGTGCACTACACGATGGGCGGCCTGTGGGTCGACTACGACCTCCAGACCACCATCCCCGGCCTGTTCGCGATCGGCGAGGCCAACTTCTCCGACCACGGGGCCAACCGGCTCGGCGCCTCAGCGCTGATGCAGGGCCTGGCCGACGGCTACTTCGTGCTCCCGGCGACCATCAACGACTACCTCGCCCGCAACCCCCACAAGGAGCAGGTCGACGCCGGCCACCCCGTCGTCCAGGAGGTGCTGGCCGAGACCGAGGACCGGCTCCACCTGCTGCTGTCCGTCGACGGCGACCGCACGCCCGACTCCTTCCACCGCGAGATCGGCGAACTCATGTGGGAGTTCTGCGGCATGGCGCGCACCGACTCGGGGCTGCGCAAGGCACTGGAGCGCATCCCGCAGATCCGCGAGGAGTTCTGGCGGCGCATCAAGGTGCCCGGCACCGGCGAGGAGTTCAACCAGTCGCTGGAGAAGGCCAACCGCGTCGTCGACTACCTGGAGCTGGCCGAGCTGATGTGCCTCGACGCGCTGCACCGCGCAGAGTCCTGCGGCGGCCACTTCCGCGAGGAGTCCCAGACGCCCGACGGCGAAGCGGCCCGCAAGGACGACGAGTTCGCGTACGCGGCCGCCTGGGAGTTCACCGGCACCGGCGAGGCTCCGACCCTGCACAAGGAAGACCTGGTCTTCGAGTACGTCCACCCCACCCAGCGGAGCTACGCATGAAGCTCACCCTGCGCGTCTGGCGGCAGCGGAACGCCGACGCCGAAGGCGCCATGTCCACGTACGAGGTGGACGGGATCTCCCCGGACATGTCCTTCCTGGAGATGCTCGACACCCTCAACGAGGAGCTCATCCTCAAGGGCGAGGACCCGGTCGCCTTCGACCACGACTGCCGCGAGGGCATCTGCGGCGCGTGCTCCCTCGTCATCAACGGCGATGCGCACGGGCCCGAGCGGACGACCACGTGCCAGCTGCACATGAGGTCGTTCCAGGACGGCGACACGATCGACATCGAGCCGTGGCGGGCGTCGGCGTTCCCGGTGATCAAGGACCTGGTCGTTGACCGTTCGGCGTTCGACCGGATCATCCAGGCGGGTGGATACATCACCGCGCCCACGGGTGCGGCTCCCGAAGCGCACGCCACGCCGGTGCCCAAGCCGGATGCCGACTTCGCCTTCGAGCACGCCGAGTGCATCGGGTGCGGGGCGTGTGTCGCGGCCTGTCCCAACGGGGCGGCGATGCTGTTCACGTCCGCCAAGGTCAACCACTTGAATGTGCTGCCGCAGGGGGCGCCCGAGCGGGAGACGCGGGTGCTGGACATGGTGGCGCAGATGGACGAGGAGGGGTTCGGGGGGTGCACGCTCGCCGGGGAGTGCGCCACGGCTTGTCCCAAGGGGATTCCGCTGATGTCCATCACCAGCATGAACAAGGAGTGGTTGCGGGCTACTCGGCGGGTGGGCAAGCGGTAGTACGCCGGGTGCGGGTGGGCGTCGCACCTCTGGCATTCAGCGTTTCGGCATCCGCGCTCCTGGCAGTGGTCACGCGGTGGTCAGTCGGCATGGGCACAACAGGGGGTGGCGGCACCGCTCGCCGCCCCGGCCCGTGACCAGGAGAGAGCCATGACCGGCGTACTGACCGTCGACCGTCCCGCGCAGCCCACGGCCCCCACCCGCTACACCGTCGCCCTCGCCCGGAACGAGGAGGACGTGCGTGCCGCACAGCGGCTGCGGCACGACGTCTTCGCCGGGGAACTGGGCGCCCTGCTCGCCGGCGCCCAACCGGGGCTGGACGTCGACCCGTTCGACGCGTACTGCGACCACCTGCTCGTACGCGAGGAGACGACCGGCCAGGTCGTCGGCACCTACCGGCTGCTGCCGCCGGAGCGCGCGGCGGTCGCCGGGCGGCTGTACTCGGAGAGCGAGTTCGACCTGGGCTCCCTCGCCGGCATCCGCCCCGAGCTCGTCGAGGTCGGCCGCTCCTGCGTGCACCCCGACCACCGCGACGGCGCGGTCATCAGCCTCATCTGGGCCGGGATCGCCCGCTACATGACCGACCGGGGCCACGAGTGGCTCGCCGGCTGCTGCTCCGTCCCGCTCGCCGACGGCGGCGCCCTCGCCTCCGCCACCTGGGACCGGGTGAGCGCCAGGCACCTGTCGCCGCCGGAGTACCGCGTCCGGCCGCTGCTGCCGTGGGTCCCGGGCCCCGCGCCCGCCACCCGCGTCGAACTGCCCGCCCTGCTGCGCGGCTACCTGCGCCTCGGCGCCTGGGTGTGCGGCGAACCCGCCCACGACCCGGACTTCGGCGTCGCCGACCTGTACGTGCTGCTGCCGATGAGCCGGGTCAACCCGCGCTATCTGCGGCACTTCCTGTCCCTCGTGCCCGCGTGATGAGTGCCTGGCTGCCCACCGCGCCCTGCACGCCCCGGGCTTGTGTGGAGGCACCGGCGGGGGTGCCGGCGCGTGCCGTGCCGCGTGCCGTGCTCCGGCTCACCGGGATCGTCCTGCTGCTGCTCGCGGGGATCGCGCTGTCACCGCTCGGCGCCCGGATACCGGCGTCCCTGATCCGTCGGTGGTGCCGGTGGATCGTGCGGGCCGCCGGTGTCCGGGTCCGCGTCACCGGCGCCGCCGTCCCCGCCGGCGGACTGCTGCTCGTCGCCAACCACATCTCGTGGCTGGACATCCCGCTGCTCGCCGCCGTACGCCCCGCCCGCATGCTGGCCAAGACCGAGGTACGGCGGTGGCCGGTCGCCGGGCCGCTCGCCGCCCGCGGCGGCACCCTGTTCATCGACCGGGACCGGCTGCGGGCCCTCCCGGACGCCGTCGCCCGTATCGCCCGGGCCCTGCGCGAGGGCGCCGCCGTCGCGGCCTTCCCCGAGGGCAGCACCTGGTGCGGCCGGGCCCAGGGCACCTTCCGCCGGGCCGTCTTCCAGGCCGCCCTGGACGCAGGGGTGCCGGTCCAGCCGGTCCGGCTCGGCTACCGGCACGCCGACGGAGCGCCCACGACGGCCCCCGCGTTCGTCGGCGACGACACGCTGCTCGCCTCCCTGTGGCGGGTGGCGTCGGCGCGCGGCCTGGTCGCGGAGGTCGAGGTGCGGCCCGCCATTTTGCCAGGCAGCCACCCTGACCGCCGGTCTCTCGCCCGCTCCGCACAGTCCCAGGAGACGGCGGCGCCGGCGTGGACGCACACGGTGCTGGTGGCGTAGGGCGCGTAGCGGTCCGGCGGCGGTGCCGTGTCCGGCCCGCCGCGGGCTCGGTGAGCCAGTCAGCCGGCGCTCGCAGCGACCGGCCACGGCGGCGGCACGGGCGAGGGCGGCGAGCAGCGGCCGCCCCCCTTCGGCCGCCGCACGGGGCCCGCCGTGCGCGGCGGGCCGCGCGGCACCGAGGGCGCTGCCGTCCGCGCCACGCGCTCGCGCCACCCGCCCGCCCCACGACGGCATCGCCGTCGACCGGTTCGTGGGGGTACGACCCTTGTGCCGCAGGCGCCCCCTTCCCGTCCGGCGGCAGCGGCGGGACCGGTCGTTCCCCGACCGGCCTCAGCCGCCCTGGGCCAGTGCGCGGGCGAGATACGGCGCTGTCCTGCTCCGCGCCGAGCGTGCCACGTCCGCCGGCGGGCCTGCCGCCACGATCCGGCCGCCCGCGTCGCCGCCGCCCGGGCCGAGGTCGACGACCCAGTCCGCGCCCGCGACGACGGACATGTCGTGCTCGACGACGATCACGGTGTGCCCGGCGTCGACGAGGCCGTGGAGCTGGCGCATCAGGACGTCCACGTCGGCCGGGTGGAGGCCCGTCGTGGGCTCGTCGAGGAGGTAGAGCGTGTGGGCGCGCCGGCCGCGCTGGAGTTCGCTCGCCAGTTTGATGCGCTGGGCCTCGCCGCCGGACAGCTCGGTCGCGGGCTGGCCGAGGCGGAGGTAGCCGAGGCCCACGTCGAGCAGGGTGGCGAGGCTGCGGGCGACGGCCGGGGTGTCGGAGAAGAACTCCGCCGCGCTCTCCACCGTCAGATCCAGCACCTGCGCGATGTTCCGCCCCCGGTACGTCACCTCCAGCGTCTGCGGGTTGTACCGGGCTCCGCCGCAGTCCGGGCAGGGCGCGTACGTGCTCGGCAGGAACAGCAGCTCCACGCTGACGAACCCCTCGCCCTGGCAGGTCTCGCAGCGTCCGCCCGCCACGTTGAAGGAGAACCGGCCGACGCCGAAGCCGCGTTCCAGCGCCCCGTCGGTGGCCGCGAACACCTTGCGCACGACGTCGAAGAGGCCGGTGTACGTCGCGAGGTTGGAGCGCGGGGTGCGTCCGATCGGCTTCTGGTCGACCGAGACCAGCCGGCCCACCCCGGCCGTGTCCCGCGTGATCTCCCCGATGAGCGTGGACTTGCCGGAGCCGGACACCCCGGTCACCGCGGTGAACACGCCGAGCGGGAACTCGGCGGACACACCGCGCAGGTTGTGCCGGCTGACCGGACCGGTCTTCAGCCACCCGCTCGGCGCGCGCACCTCACGCGGCGGAACGGGGGAGCGGTCGAACAGGTAGCGGGCCGTCGCCGACTCCCCGACGTCCGCCAGCGCGGCGACCGGGCCGCTGTGCAGCACCCGCCCGCCGTGCTCGCCCGCGTGCGGACCCACGTCCACCAGCCAGTCGGCGCCGCGCACCACATCGAGGTGGTGCTCGACCACGAACACCGAGTTCCCGGCCGCCTTCAGCCGCTCCAGCACGACGAGCAGCGCCTCGGTGTCCGCCGGGTGCAGCCCGGCCGACGGCTCGTCGAGGACGTAGACGACACCGAACAGGCCGGAGCGCAGCTGGGTGGCCAGGCGCAGGCGTTGCAGCTCGCCCGCGGAGAGAGTGGGGGCGGGCCGGTCCAGGCTCAGGTAGCCGAGGCCGAGTTCGACGACCGGCGCGATGCGCGAGGTGAGGTCGTCGGTGAGCACCCGGGCGGTCCGGGACGTCGCGTCGAGCGCGGCGGCCAGCTCCGCCAGCGGCAGCGCCGCCAGCTCGGCGATGGTCCGGCCGCCGAACGTCACCGCCAGGGCCTCGGGCCGCAGCCGGCTGCCACCGCAGGCCGGGCAGGGCGCGCTGGTCAGGAAGCGCTCGGCCTTCGCCCGCAGAGCCGGACTCCTGGAGTCCGAGAACGTCTTCATCACGTACCGCCGGGCGCTCATGTACGTGCCCTGGTACGGCCGCTGGATGCGGTCCGCGTCCCGCACCGGGTGCACGGTGACCACCGGCTGCTCGTCCGTGAACAGGATCCACTCACGCGCGTCGGCGGGCAGCTCCCGCCACGGCCGGTCCACGTCGTACCCGAGCGCGTCGAGGACGTCCCGCAGGTTCTTGCCCTGCCAGGCGCCCGGCCACGCGGCGATCGCGCCCTCGCGGATCGACAGCGACGGGTCGGGGACCAGCAGCTCCTCGCTCGTACGGTGCACCCGGCCGAGCCCGTGGCACTCCGGGCAGGCCCCGGCCGCCGTGTTGGGCGAGAAGGCGTCGGAGTCGAGGCGCCCGGCGCCGGACGGGTAGGTGCCGGCCCGGGAGAACAGCATGCGCAGCGAGTTCGAGAGGTTGGTGACGGTGCCGACCGAGGAGCGGGAGGTCGGAGCCGCGCGGCGCTGCTGGAGCGAGACGGCCGGCGGCAGACCGGTGATCTCCCCGACCTTCGGTGCGCCGACCTGGTGGATCAGCCGGCGCGCGTACGGCGCGACCGACTCGAAGTACCGCCGCTGCGCCTCCGCGTAGATCGTGCCGAACGCCAGCGACGACTTGCCCGAGCCGGACACGCCGGTGAACACGGCCAGCACGTCCCGGGGGATGTCGACGTCGACGCCCTTGAGGTTGTGCTCGCGGGCGCCGCGGACACGGACGTACGGGTCGTGGGGGCCGTGAGGGTCGTGCATGGGCAACGACTCTAACCGGAGGTGATCGCGGCCAGCCGCCGGTAGGAGTCCAGCAGCGCCTCGCGGTCGTAGGTGCTGGTGGTGACCAGGACCTCCTGCGCTGCCGTCTCCTTCAGCACCGTCTCCAGCTCGTGCGCCACCTGCTCCTCGGTGCCGGCGATGTGGCCGGTCAGCCCGGACTCGTACAAGCCCCGCTCCTTGCCCGTCATGGTGAGCGCCTCGACGCGCTCCGCGGGCGGCAGGGGCGGGAAGGTGCCCTGCGTGCGGGAGTACGCCATGGACCAGGCCTCGGGGATCAGCAGCCGCCGGGCCTGCTCGGGTGTGGCGGCCACGGCGATCGTGCCGGAGATGACGACGTACGGCTCGCTCGCCCACGCCGAGGGGCGGAAACTGTCGCGGTAGCGGTCGATGCCGCGCCGCATCCTGTCCCGGTCGCGGAGGTCGCCGATCACCAGGGGCAGGCCGAGGCGGGCCGCGATGCCGGCGCCCTCGCCCATGGCCAGGACGAACGGCGGCACGGCCAGTCCCTCGGCGGGACGGGCGTGCACCCCGGCCGGGGAGGTGCCCCCGAACCAGCCGAGCAGCTCCCGCAGCTGCGCCTCGAAGTCCTCCGCGTCCTCCTTGTCACGGCCCAGGGCCCTGCGCACCCCGTCCGTGAAACCGACGGACCGTCCCAGCCCCATGTCGATCCGCCCCGGGAACAACGACTCCAGCACCCCGAACTGCTCGGCCACGACCAGCGGCCGGTGGTTGGGCAGCATCACCCCGCCGGTGCCGACCCGGATCGTCCGCGTCGCGCCCGCGACCGCCGCCGCCAGCACGGTCGGCGCGGAACCGGCGACCCCGGGAACGCCGTGATGCTCCGACACCCACAGCCGGTGGTACCCGAGCCCCTCCAGCTCCCCGGCCAGCCGCACGGTGTCACGCAGCGCCTCGGGATGCGTGTGCCCCTCGCGGGTGCGGGAGCGGTCGAGGACGGAGAAACGGGTCGACGCGATCACTGAGCTCACCTCAGGTACAACACCCGCGAAGCGCAGGGATTCCCGGCCTGCCGCCGGGGAGTTCGGTGCCGGAGGCGGGTAGGGAGCACAGCATGGCGGGGATCGGGGGACGGCGGGAACGGGAGCGGCGCCGGGCGGGGGCCGTGATCGGTGGGGTGTTGCTGCTGGCCAGCGCGGGGTACGCGGTGTTCCAGCTGGCGCGCGGCGGGCTCGGGCCGGCCGACACCGCCGGGCTGCTGGGGCTGCCCGTCGCGGTCGCCGGGCTGCTGGCCGCCGTGGCGGCGCTGCGGCGCCCGGTACAGGGTACGGACACCGAGCTGGTGCGCCAGTGGGCGGCGATGCTGGCCGTCCAGGTGCAGGACAACGAGCGTGACCTGCGGCGCCAGTTGCTCGGCCGGGACACCCGGCGCATCGACCTGCGCTACACCCTGCGCGCGATGCCGGGACGCGCGGCCGAGGCCCCGGCGGCGGGACGTACCTTCCACGACTCCGGCAGCCCCGGACCGGACCCGGACATCGCGGGGTTCTTCAGGGCCACGCGGCCCCGGCGGCTCGTCATCGCCGGCGCGCCCGGCTCCGGCAAGACGGTCCTGGCCCTGGAGCTCGTCCTGGCCCTGGCCGCGGGCCGAGCCGACGGCGACCCGGTGCCCGTGCGCATCCCCATGGCGCAGTGGGACACCGCCCACACCCTGTCCGAGATGCTGGTGAACCACCTCACACAGACCCTGGACTGGCCCCGGGACATGGCGGAGCAGCTGGTCGCCCACCGCATGGTGCTGCCCGTCCTGGACGGCCTGGACGAAATGGATCCCCCGCGCGGCGACGGCTCGCCGGACCCGGACGCTCCCCGCGCCCGGGCCGCCGTACGGCACCTGAACGCCCACCAGGAGGGCCTGGAAGCGGGCTCACTGGTCCTCACCAGCCGTATCGCGCACTACGACGCGCTCCTGGCGTGTGAACCCCTGATCGACTCGGCGCTGGTCGTCATCTCGCCCGTCGCGTCCGAGTCGGCGCTGACCTACCTGCGCGACCGCTGCCACGATCCCGCCCGCTGGCAGCCCCTGCTGGACCACCTCGCCGCCCACCCCTCCGGCGTGCACGCGCAGGCCCTGTCCACCCCCTGGCGGCTCGGTCTGACCGCCACCGTCTACCGCTACCACGGCGACCCGGCCGAGCTGCTCGCGTTGCAGGACACCGACGCACTCGACCGGCACCTGCTGGCCCGTTACATCCCGGCCGCCTTGGAACCCGCCGCCGCCCCGCCCCACTACCGCCCGGCCCAGGTCCACCGCTGGCTGCACCACCTCACGGGCCATCTGACGGGGACCGGCGCCACGGCCTATCCGACCACCGACATCAGCGTGCACGGCCTGTGGCCGCTGGCGGGGCCGCGCCGGGTGAGGGCGGCGGACGCGCTGCTGACGTTCTGCACGATCAGCGCGGTCCTGCCCGCCGCCTGGCTGACCCCTCAGCCGGGAGCGACCGCCGCGAGTGTGCTGGCGCTGGCCGTGGCGTGTGGTCTGGCCGCCGCGCTCGCCCTCAGCCCCAGCAGGCTGGACTGGCAGCAGCGGCACCTGCCCGGCCTGCGCGGACCGTTCGTGCTGCGCCTCGTCGTCAACCCCGTCCTCGCCACGTTCGTCGGCGTCGCCGCCGGGCTCGCGGTCGGCGCGGCGATCGCGGCGGCCGGGCACGCCACGGCCGGTCTGGCCACCGGGACGGTCGTCAGCTGGGTGGCCGGGCTCGGCGCCGGTTTCCGGTTCAGCGTGGCGGCCGGGCTGCGCGGGGCGGCGCCCACGACGGCCGTCAGCCCTCCGGTCGCGCTGCGCGACGACACCGTCTACGGGCTCGTCTACGCCGTCTCCACCGGGCTGTTCGGCGGGCTGGCCGTCGGCGGCACGGTGGCCCTGCTGCTTCAGCCGAGCACCGGCCTCGTCGTCGGGGCGGCCACCGCGGTCGCCTCGGGCCAGGCGTCGGGCCTCAGCGCCGCGCGGCGCTACCTGGTCTTCCTGCTGTGTGCGCGCCGGCGGCTGCCCTTCCGGCTGGGCCGTTTCCTGGACTGGGCCTGCTCGGCGGGCCTCATGCGCTACTCCGGTCCCGCCTACCAGTTCCGCCACGCCGAACTACAGCACTGGCTCGCCGCTCACCCGGATCCCGTGGTCACGCCGTAGGGGCGTGCTCGTGGTCGCACGCCTCGTCGATGCCGTACGTGTCCCAGGCGGGGAACGGGTCGTCGGCCGAAGGGGCTTCGCCGGGCGCCGCGAGGCAGCCGGTCAGGGCGGCGTGCAGGGCCTGCGCGTCCAGACCCGTCCCGATGAACACCAGCTCCTGCGCGAAAGGGGTGTCTGCGTCCCGGGCCGCGGACGGTTCGAAGCGGGCGACGGAGCCGGCCTGTGACCACAGGCCCGTCACGTGCGGGCGGCTCGACAGGGTGAAGAAGCCCTTGGAGCGCAGGACCCGCCCGTAGGTGCCGGTGTCCAGTTCCGCCGTGACGAACGTCCACAACCGCCCGGGGTGAAAGGGGAGTTCGGAGCGGAAGACGGTGGAGGAGATGCCGTACTCCTCGGTCTCGGGGACGTGGTCGCCGTTGAGTTCCCGGACCCAGCCGGGCGCCTGCTGGGCGCGCTCCAGGTCGAACAGGCGAGTGCCGAGCACCTGGCGGAGGTCCACCCGGCCGTGTGTCGCCGGGACCAGCCGGGCGAGCGGGTTCAGCCGGGTCAGGGCCGCCCGCAGCCGGGCCGCCGCGTCGTCGTCGACCAGGTCGAGCTTGTTGAGGATGAGGACGTCGGCGAACTCGACCTGGTCGACGAGAAGATCGCTGACCGTGCGCTCGTCGTCCTCGTACGGGGCGAGACCCCGCTCGGCGAGGTCGTCGCCGCTCTCCAGCTCGGCGAGGAAATGGGCCGCGTCGACGACCGTGACCATGGTGTCGAGCAGGGCCACGTCGTCGAGGGTCGCGCCGTCGTCACGGGCGAAGGCGAAGGTGGCCGCGACGGGCATCGGCTCCGAGATGCCGGAGCTCTCGATGAGGAGGTGGTCGAACCGCCCCTCGCGGGCGAGCCGGTCCACCTCGTCCAGCAGGTCGTCGCGGAGTGTGCAGCAGATGCAGCCGTTGGTCATCTCGACCAGGCGTTCCTCGGTCCGCGACAGGGCGGCCTCGCCGCCGCGCACCAGGGCCGCGTCGATGTTGACCTCGCTCATGTCGTTGACGATGACGGCGACGCGCAGCCCCTGGCGATTGGCCAGGACGTGGTTGAGCAGGGTGGTCTTGCCCGCCCCGAGGAATCCGGAGAGCACGGTGACGGGCAGTCGTGCGTACGACACGGTGTCAGCCCTCGGGGCGCAGCAGGCCGCGCTCGTAGGCCTTCACCAGGTTCTGCGGTACCAGGTGACGGACGCCGTCGACGGTGACCGGGACCAGGGTCGGCGTGGCGGCCTTCCACTGGGCGCGGCGGTGACGGGTGTTGCTGCGGGACATCTTCCGCTTCGGGACAGCCATGGGTCTCCTCCTCGGTGGGCAGGCACCGAGGACGCTACATGAAAATGGATCCCATTAATAATTCGCGCCTCGGTGCCTCGTGCCCATGCCCGGTGCCCCGGTCCGGTGCGTCAGTCGTCGGCGCCCACCAGCATCCGTACCTCGAACTCCTCGTGGGTGGTGCTGTCCTCGGCCGGGCCCTTGTCCAGCACCGTGCCGAGCCAGCCGAGCAGGAAGCCCACGGGGATGGAGACGATGCCCGGGTTCTGGAGCGGGAACCAGGCGAAGTCGACGTCGGGGTAGAACGAGGCCGGGGCGGAGGAGACCACGGGGGAGAACACCGCGAGCAGGACGGAGCAGAGCAGGCCGCCGTAGAGGCTGAGCAGTGCTCCCTTCGCCGTGAAGCGGCGCCAGAAGAGGGTGTAGATGATCGTCGGCAGGATCGCGGACGCCGCGATGGCGAAGGCGAGGAACGCGAGCGTCGCGGTGTTCGCCCCCCAGGCCACGAGGGCGAGCAGGATGCCGAGGATGCCGATGACGGCCCCGGACAGCCGGGCGACGGTCAGCTCCTCCGTCTCGCTCGCCCGGCCCTTGCGGATCACCTCGCTGTACAGGTCGTGCGCGAGCGACGAGGCCGCGGCCAGGGTGAGGCCCACCGCCACGGCGAGCAGCGTCAGATACGCCAGGCAGGTCAGCAGCGCGGTGAGGACGCTGCCGCCCAGCTCGTGCGCGAGCAGCAGGACGGAGGCGTTGCCGGTGCGGTCCGTGCTCTCGATGGCGTCCCGGCCGATGAGCGCGGTGGCGCCGAGGCCGAGGATGCCGGCCCCGAAGCAGACCGCGCCGACGAGACCGACGGCCCACAGCACGGAGGAGCGCAGCACGCCGCTGCTGCGCGGGGCGAGCAGCCGCATCAGCACGTGCGGAAGGGCGGCGAGGCCGAGGACGATGGCCAGTTCGAGGCTGAGGAAGTCCAGCTTGTTGCTGACGGTACCGCCGTAGCGCAGCCCGGGTTCGAGGAAGGTCAGGCCCGCTCCGCTGCGGTCGGCCGCCCTTTCGAGCAGGGCGCTGGGGTTCCAGTCGAAGCGGTAGAGCACCCAGCCCGCGGTGAACAGCACGCCCACGATCAGCATCACGGCCTTGATGATCTGGATGACCGTCGCGCCGGGCATGCCGCCGAGGGAGGCGTAGAGGATCACGAAGGTGCCGATCACGACCACGCACAGGGTGCGGGTGGTGCCGCTCGGAACGCCGGTGAACTGGGTCAACAGGGTGACGCTGCCCACGAGTTGGGCCACCAGGTAGAGGGTCGCGATCGCCAGGATGCAGACGGCCAGCGCGACCCGCACCGGCCGCTGCTGCCGGGGCAGGCGCAGCGCCACCGTGTCGCCCAGGGTGAACCTGCCCGTGCGGTGCAGCGGTTCGGCGATGAGCAGCAGCACCATCATCCAGGCGACGGTCGTGCCGCCGAGGTACATCAGCCCGTCGTACCCGGTCAGGGCGACCAGTCCGGTGCTGCCCAGCAGAGTGGCGGCGGACAGGTAGTCGCCGCACATGGCGAGGCCGTTGCGCAGCGGCGACATGACGCGGTTGCCGAGGTAGAACTCGCTGATCTCGTCGCGCTGAGGCGCCGTCAGCAGAGCCGTGAACAGGGTGATCACGACCACGGTCAGGAACAGGACGAACGTCAGCTGGAGGCTGCTGTCGTCGATGGCGGCGAGCGTCACCACGAGCGGAACCCCCTCGTGCCGTGCTGGAGGGGCTGCCCGGCCCCCTGGGGCGGCACCGCCGCCGAGCGGGCACGGCGGTTGTCGTTCTCGTGCTGCCGCGACCTCAGGCCGCGGGCGAGCGGATCTACGCGGGTGCGCATGTGCCGGACGTAGCACCACGCGGTCACGCCCATGATGACGAACTGGCCGAGACCGAGGGTGAGTCCGATCGTGAGGTGGCCGAACAGCGGCTGGTTCATCACCGCGGGCACAAAACTCGACAACAGCACATACAGCAGGAATCCGCCGACGGACAGGATCGTCGCCCGCGTGCCGAACCGGCGCTGCGCGCGACGCAGGGAGTGGAATTCGGGATGTTCGGATATCCGGGACGGCGGAGTGTGTTCGATGTGCGGAAGCGGGAATGTGGGAGTGTCATCCCGTCGCGGTGGAAATTCGGGCACAGGCGCACCTTCTTCGCTGCTTCGTGCCCCGCACTCGACCCCTTCGAGTCAGTGGTCTCGTCCGGCTTTCGAGCAGGGTGGAGGGACGCCGGGCGCACTGCGGGGGTGCGGGCTCTGTGGGGGTCTCGTGAAACCGAAAAGCTCGCTGTTCGGCTCCACGCGGACTGCCTTGGGGTTCTGTGTGGAGATCCCCGGCCAGCCCCGTCCACGGGTGGTGGCGAGGCTGAATGCGGAGTATGTCAGTGCGACGCTTGAGCCATCAACTGTGAGGGACAATTGACCGCTGCGCATGGCTCGTTCACGCCACGGTCGAAGGTTGGCGATACCGCGACGGCTTGATCGGAAAAGCCCGGCCGGTGAATGGTACGGACTACTCCCCGGCCGGCCTGGTCAGAAGCGGGCGCCGACGGCGGTGCCGGACCGGGGGACGAGGAACGCCGGTGCCTTCGGCAGCGAGCCGTCCGCCGCGCGGGGGCCGGTGAGCGGAGCCGGGTCGGTGCTCAGGACCGAGGCGGTGTCCCAAGTGCCGCCGATGTTCCAGGAGTTGCCGCTGGTGACCGTGCCGGACCCGACGGCCGCCGGGCGCTGGTCCGCGACGGAGAGGTTGCCGGAGAGCCTGGCGGTTCCGCCCGGGACGTCGGCGTCGAAGCCCGTACCGGCGTTGGCGTAGGTGGAGTTGCGGCTCAGTAAGAGGGAGCCCGGGTTGCCGTTGTCGGTGAAGCCGTGCTTGGCGTTCTTGAACGCGACGCTGCCCCGGACGGTGTGGGACACCGCCGGGGCCGGGCTGCCGCCGCCGAGTTTGAAGCCGTTCCCGTCACCCGCGAAGTCGGGGAAGTTCCAGCGGTTGAAGCCGTTGCCGTACGCCACGGTGTTCTCGATCGTGACCGGGGAGGTGAACTTCCAGGCGTCGAAGCCGTCGTCGACGTTGTTCCACAGCCTGGCGCCGCGCACCACGTTGCCCGAACCGCTGCCCTCCTTGACGGCCAGGCCGTCGGCGCTCTCGCCGTTCTTACGGGGGTCGCGGTTGCCGTAACTGTCCAGGTTCAGGATCTGGTTGTCGCTGGAGGCGCCCTGGAGCTGGAAGCCGGACTCGTAGTTGTCGTGCGTGCTCAGGCGGGCGAAGACATTGCTGTTGCAGCCGTCGCAGTACACGCCGTACGGGCCGTTGACGATCTCCAGGCCCGAGATCCGCCAGTGCGAGGCCTCCATGTGGATCGCCCCGCGCTCGGCACGCGGGATACTGCCGCCGACCGGGGTGTGGCCGGCGGGCAGCTTCTCCCCGTCGACGACCACGCGCTCGCCCTGGTGGGGCGCGAGGGTGACGGGCTGGGAGGAGGTCCCCGACGTGACGATGGTGATGTTGTCGGTGAGGGCGTACGTCCCGCCGCGCACGCTGATGGTGTCGCCGGGCCTCGCCAGGTCCACGGCCCGCTGAATGCTCCTCAACGGCCGGTCGAGCGTGCCGGGGCCGGAGTCGTCCCCGCCGGGTGCCACGACCAGGGTCTTCCCCGCCGCGGCTGCCGACCCCGCCGGCCCTCCCAGCGCCATGGCCACCGCGGCCCCCGTCATCGCCACGGACCAGATCGCTGCGTTACGCATACGGCCTCCTGCCTGTACCTGCGTGGATGTCGCAGAGCAGTGGCCGCCCGAGGGGCGAAGGTTGCCGGGGTGGGAGACGGAGCCGCGGAGGGCGGGTAGGCAGGCCGCCGCGCACCATGTCGGGGGCGGGCATGGGCACGGCATCGCCCTCGCGGACAGAGTCCCGGACGTTGAGCGGGGGACGGCTCCGGGCGCGGCCTCCGTTCTGCCGGACCGGGAGCCGGGCAGGCGGCCCGCCGCCCGGGGGCCGGTCGGCCGTGGGCACAGCCCGGTTTCCCGGTCCGGGGTGGACGCGGGAGGGCGCCCCGGCAGGGGGTGGGCCACGCCCGGCCCGCGACGCGGCTCGGCGGCCCGCCTACCGGAGACCCCTGCCCGGGGCCGTGCTGGAGACGCCAGCCGGAGGCCTGCGCGGGGGACCCGTTGCCGCACCCCGGTGGGCACATGGTCGGCCTGCTCGTGGCGGGTGAAGGGGGTCGCCGGACGGGTCTTCGGCGCGGCTCGGCGGCCCCGCCAACTGGAGGCCCGGGTCGGTGACTGATGCCTGGAGACCGGGGCTGGATGCGCATGGCGGAGGCCTGGGCGGGGATCCGTTGCGGCGTCCTGGTGGGCAGGTGGTCGGCTTGCCTGGGGTGGGTGATGGGGGTTGCCGGATGGGTCTTGGGCGGGGGTTGGTGGCTTTGGCTGGAGGAGTGTCCGGGTTGGGGACTGATGCCTGGAGGCTGGGGCTGGGTGCGCATGGCGGAGGCCTGGGTGGGGGATCCGTTGCGGCGTCCTGGTGGGCAGGTGGTCGGCTTGCCTGGGGTGGGTGATGGGGGTTGCCGGATGGGTCTTGGGCGGGGGTTGGTGGCTCTGGCTGGAGGAGTGTCCGGGTTGGGGACTGGTGCCTGGAGGCTGGGGCTGGATGCGCATGGCGGAGGCCTGGGTGGGGGATCCGTTGCGGCGTCCTGGTGGGCAGGTGGTCGGCCTGCTCGTGGCGGGCGACGGGGGCGCCGGACGGGTCTTCGGCGCGGCTCGGCCCCGCCAACTGGAGGCCCGGGCCGGGGGCTCCTGCCCGGAGACCGAAACCGGAGACCCATGCCGGAGGCCGGGGCGGGGGACTCGTTGCCGCGCGCCGGCGCACACACGGTCGGCCTGCCCGAGGCGGGCGAGGGGACCGCCGGACGGCCTAGGGTGGGGGCGTGAGTGATGATCGCCGTGCGGCACCGCTGGCCGTGTTCGACCTGGACAACACCCTCGCCGACACCGCGCACCGGCAGCGGTTCCTGGAGCGCAGGCCGCGGGACTGGGACGGGTTCTTCTCGGCGGCGCCCGAGGATCCGCCGCTCCGGGAGGGCACCGCCCTGGTCAAGGAGAGCGCGCGCGAGTGCGAGATCGTCTACCTCACCGGACGGCCCGAGCGCTGCCGGCGCGACACGCTCGACTGGCTCGCCGCGCAGGGGCTGCCCGAGGGGCGGCTGTACATGCGCCGCGACGCCGACCGCCGGCCCGCCCGGTTCACCAAGCTGGAGATCCTGCGCCGGCTCGCCCGCACACGCGAGATCCGCGTCCTCGTGGACGACGACGAACTGGTCTGCGAGGACGCCCGGCGCGCGGGCTTCACCGTCGTACGGGCCGACTGGGCGGCCAGGTCCGCCGAGCTGAAGGCCGCGCAGGAGCGGGAAGGGCGCACCTGAGCGCACTCCGGGAAACAGGCCCTTCGCAGCGCGGCGGGCTACTCGGACTCCTCCAGCCGGAAGCCCACCTTCAGCCCCACCTGCCAGTGCGCGATCTGCCCGTTCTCCAGTTGCCCGCGCACCTGCGTCACCTCGAACCAGTCCAGGTTGCGCAGCGTCTGCGAGGCCCGGTCGATGCCGTTGCGGACGGCCTCGTCGACGCCGTCGGGAGAGGTGCCGACGATCTCCGTGACCCGGTAGGTGTGGTTCGACATGCCGCTGCTCCTTTTCAGTGACGGGTGTCACACATGACTCCACCGCGCCCCAAGCGGCGGCGAAGCGCGAGACGTCGTCTCCCGCCCGCCACCGTCCAGGGGCACCGGGATGCCACAGAGGTCAGCGCACCACGCTCAGCGACAGCGCGAACCGGCCCTCGTCGTCCGTCCACCAGTGGGTCAGGTCCAGCCCCGCCGCGAACAGTTCGCCCCGCACACCCTCCCGCCGGAACTTCGCCGACACCTCGGTGCGCAGTTCCTCGCCCACCGCGAAGTCGACGGCGAGGTCGAGCGCCGGCACCTTCACGGTCTGCGCCGTACGGGAGCGCAGCCGCATCTCGATCCACTCGTGCTCGGCGTCCCACAGCGCCACATGGTCGAACGCGGCCGGCTCGAAGTCGGCGCCGAGCTCCCGGTTGATCACGGTGAGCACGTTCTTGTTGAACGCGGCCGTCACCCCGGCCGCGTCGTCGTACGCCCGGACCAGCACCTCCTGGTCCTTGACCAGGTCGGTACCCAGCAGCAGGGCGTCGCCCGGGGCGAGCAGGGTCCGCACGGACGCCAGGAACGCGGCACGCTCGGCGGGCAGCAGATTGCCGACCGTGCCGCCGAGGAACGCCACCAGCCGGGGCCCCGGCGTCCGTGGCAGCGTCAGTTCCGCGGTGAAGTCGGCGATCAGCGCGTGCACGTCGAGCCCCGGCCGCTCGGCGACGAGCGCCTGCCCGGCCTGGGTGAGGGCGCTCTCGCTGACGTCGACGGGGACGTAGGTGTGCAGATCCGTCAGGGCGTCGAGCAGATGCCGCGTCTTCTCCGAGGACCCGGAGCCGAGCTCGACCAGCGTGCGGGCCCCGGTCGCCGCGGCGATGTCGCCGGAGCGCGCGAGCAGGATCTCCCTTTCGGCGCGCGTCGGGTAGTACTCGGGCAGTTCGGTGATCTTCTCGAACAGGTCGCTGCCGTGCGCGTCGTAGAACCACTTCGGCGGCAGCGTCTTGGGACGACCGGTCAGACCCCGGTGGACGTCGGCGCGCAGCGCGGCGTCCGTGGCATCCTCGGGCAGCGTGCGGGTGAGATGGAACGGGCTCACGTACGGGGCTCCTTGGGTGAGGCGGGCACGAAGGTGTCGGCCGGCTCCTTCAGCGGCGTGAGAAGCACGTCCGTGTGGCTCGCCGCGAGCAGCGTGCGGTCGGGCACCTCCTGCCAGTGCGGATCGTCGTCGTAGGGCTCCGAGGCCACGACGGTGCCGCCGCCGGGCCGGGTGAGATACCAGAGGGTGTCGCCCCAGGCGGTCGCGGTGATGGTGGCGCCGTCGGTGAGCAGGAGGTTGAGCCGGGAACCGGGCGCGGCGGCGGCGACCTCCAGGACCGTGTCGGCCAGCGCCTGGCCCTGCTCGTCACCGCTCCTGAGCCGGGCCAGGACCAGGGCCCACACGAGCGCCGAGTCGTTGCGGGCCTCCAGCGCCAGCAGGTCCTGTGGCGGCAGGGTGCGCGACACCGCCGCGAGCGAGCCGGGCCAGCCCTTGACCGCCCCGTTGTGGCTGAACAGCCAGGTCCCCGCCCCGAACGGCGCCGCCGCGGCCTCCGCGTCCGCGCCCGACAGCGTCGCGTCCCGCACCGCGGCGAGCAGCGCGGTGGACCGTACGACCCGGGCGAGATCGGCGAACGACAGGTCCGCCCAGATGGGCCCGGCCCGGCGGTAGCGCGCCGGCACCGGATCGCCCTCGGCGTACCAGCCCACGCCGAAACCGTCGGCGTTGACCGTCCCGTACCGCTGCCGCCGGGGCGCCCACGACTGGCGGTACAGGCCGTGCGGGGGCTCCACGAGAAGTCCGCCGAGCGACTGGGCCGGTCCCACGTACGCCACATGACGGCACATCAGACGTCCTCCGAGCGGGCCGTGCGGAACCCGGAGAAGATCTGCCGCCGGATCGGGTGGTCCCAGTTGCGGAACGTACCCCGGCAGGCCACCGCGTCCACGGCGAACGAACCGCCGCGCAGCACCTTGTAGTCGGACCCGAAGAAGACCTCCGAGTACTCCTTGTACGGGAATGCCCGGAACCCCGGATACGGCAGGAAGTCGCTCGCCGTCCACTCCCACACGTCGCCGATCAACTGCCGTACGCCGAGCGGCGACTCGCCGGCCGGGTAGCTCCCGGCGGGCGCCGGACGCAAATGCCGCTGGCCGAGGTTGGCGTGCTCGGGCCCCGGGTCGGCGTCGCCCCACGGGTAGCGCATGGAGCGGTCGCCGGCCGGGTCGTAGCGGGCCGCCTTCTCCCACTCGGCCTCCGTGGGCAGCCGGCGTCCCGCCCAGCGCGCGTAGGCGTCGGCTTCGTACCAGCACACGTGCAGCACCGGCTCGTCCGGCGGGACGACCTCGGTGACGCCGAAGCGCCGCCGCAGCCACTGCCCGCCGTCCCGCCGCCAGAACAGCGGGGCCGTCAGGGAGTTCCGGCGGACGTGGGCCCAGCCGTCCGCCGTCCACCAGCGCGGGTCGTCGTAGCCGCCGTCCTCGATGAACGCCTGGTACGCGCCGTTCGTCACCGGCGTGGTGTCGATCCGGAAGGGCGCCACCTCGCGCCGGTGCGCGGGCCGTTCGTTGTCCAGGGCCCACGGCTCGTCGGAGGTGCCCATCGTGAACGGGCCGCCCGGGACGAGGACTTCGGACGGGCCGGTGAACAGCGGCACCGGCTCCGGGTCGGGCGCGGTCAGCGCCTGCGGACCCCGGCGCAGCTGATGGGTGATCAGCATGGTCTCGTCGTGCTGCTGTTCGTGCTGCGCGATCATCCCGAAGGCGAACCCCGCCTCCGTCAGCCGCGTCCCGTGGAACGCGGCCCGCTCCAGCACGTCCAGGGCACGGCCGCGCACCTCGGCCGCGTACGCGCGTGCCTCGGCCGGCGGCAGCAGCGGCAGCTTCGGCCGCTCGGCCCGCGGATGCTCGAACGCGTCGTAGAGGCCGTCGATCTCGGGCCGTATCGCCTCGTGCCCGGCGACGGCCCGCAGCAGCCACTGCTCCTCCTGGTTGCCGATGTGCGCCAGGTCCCACACGAGCGGCGACATCAGCGGCGAGTGCTGCGCGGTCAGGTCGGGATCCTCGACGCAGCTCGTCAGCAGGGTGGTGCGGTCGCGGGCGACGACCAGCGAGGCGACCGCGCGCTCGCGCAGGACCTCCGGGTCGGTGGTGCCGGTGTCGACAGCGGGGCTGGTGTCGGTCATGAGCGCGGGTCCTTCCCGTGGGCGCGACCGTCCGTGCCGCGCTGTCGGTCGAGCAGGTCGTCGGCGGGGCAGCGGCCCAGGACGACATAGCGGTCCAGATAGGCCGTGACGGCCTCGACGACCTCGGGCCCGGCGCCGAGCCGGGGCAGAGCGTCCAGCGCGGCCGTGAAGCACGTGACGGCCACCTCGCGCAGTTCGGCGTCGGCGAGCCCGCTGCGGGCCGCGTCGACCCACAGCGGGTTGTGCGGCGCGGGCAGGCCGAGTGTGCGCTCGGCCAACGGCTTCACGGCCCGGTAGGCGGTCTCGGCGGCCTCCGGGTCGTCGAACAGCGCCGCCGTCACGGTCAGCGGTACGATCCAGCCGTCGTCACCGGGCTGCGCGTCGATCATGCGCAGTTCGAGGTGGCCGCGCGGCCTCACCGGCGGGAACAGCGTCGTGACGTGGTAGTCGAGGTCCTCCCGCGTGGGCGGCCGGGGGACGCCCGTGCGGATCCACTCGCGGAAGGTGAGCCCCTCCGGGACGTCCCAGGGCCCGCCGTCGCGCCGTACGCACATCACGGGAGAGTCCAGCACGTGCCGGGCCCAGGCGCGGCGCGGGGCCGCGTCCAGGGGCGGGCCGCCCGCCCGGCCGGCGCCGATCCGGGTCCACGTCAGCTGCCGGGTGGACAGCCAGCCGGTCGGCCGGTGACCGGCGAGCGGGGAGTTGGCGAACACGGCCACCAGGACCGCGCCCAGGTGATGGGCCAGCCACCAGCGCCGCACATGGCCGAGGGGCCCCGGCTCCTCATGGCCGGCGTCCACGCACACCTGCACGGAGGCCGAGGCGCACATCATGGCGCGGCCGGAGGGGCCGGTGCGGTCGAGGCAGGCCTCCATGGCGTCGTAGCGCGGTTCGCGCAGGAACCGACGCGGTTCGTGCCAGGGATCGTGGCCGAGGCCGACCAGCGTGAGGCCACTCTCGCGCAGGACCGCGCGGACGGCGTCGAGGTCGGCGGAGACGGTGGTGATGACCTCCGTCAGCGAGTCGGCGGGGAGCGAGCTCAGCTCCAGCTGGCCGCCGGGCTCCACGGTGAGCGCCGACCTCAGGGGCAAGGGCCGCAGTGCGGCGTAGGCCGCGTCGAGTCGTTCGGGTGTGACGGGGAGCTGCGGTGCGCGCAGCTCGTGGACGAGCCATTCCACCTCGACGCCGAGGCGGCGCGGCGGGCCGGTCTTGAAGCAGATGCCGCGGACCAGGGCCTCGACCTCGGCTTCGGACAGGGCGGGGTGCGGCTCGGTACAGCCACCCGCCGGGGCAGTGGGCGCATCGGACATGTCGGGATCCTCCTGAGATTCCACCATGCCACCGGTTCGGGCACTTCGGCGCCCGGACCGGGATCACCCGTCCCACCCAAGACCCTCATCTCGTTCGGCACAAGGGGGCCTACCGGGGCGTTCCGGCGCGGTCATCCGGGCCGGCCGGGCGTTTCCCGGCGCTTTCCGTGATGTTCTCCGTTGGCGAAAATTCCGTTGGCCCGCGATGGCGAAAACGTGTTGCACCGCGCGTCCGGTTTCACCCACGATGCCAGCGTGAGCACGACAAGACCGGCCGCACGGCACGCGGTCACGGCGCACGCGCTCACGGCGCACACGGGGGTGGCGCCGTGAGCGCGCGCCAGGTGTCGATCGGCGAGGGCCGCGGGTCGCGCCTGAGGGCACGCACAAGTACGGTGCGGGTGCCCTCCATCCGGGTGACTCAACCCGGCGGGCGCTTCGCGGGGGCTTTCGGGCGCGTGGTGTTCGGGGTGCTGGACCGGACGCCGGACGCCGCGGTGCGGGGCGCCTTCGAGCAGGCCTTCAGCTCCAGCCGTAGCGCTCCCGCAGCCGGTGACGGACGAGGTTGAACCGCATCCGGTCCAGGGCGCATGCCTCCCGGCGCATGCCGTCCTCGTGCAGCCGCAGGACCCGGTCCACATCGACCCACGACTCGCGGCCCGACCGGTCCCACGGTCCGCTGCCGATCGGGACCCATTCCCGGTCCCCGTCGTGCCGCTTGCTGGACAACTGCACGGCGAGGAACGTCCCCGCCGGCTCGCGGGCGACCACGAGCACCGGGCGGTCCTTGCCGCGCCCGTCGTTCTCCTCGAAGGGCACCCACGTCCAGACGATCTCGCCGGGGTCGGGATCGCCGTCGTGCGCGGGCGAGTACTCGGTGCGCACCCGGCCCACCTCGCGCGGATCGGCCTGAGTCGTGGCGGAGGGGCCGGAGCGGCCCGGGACGTTCTCATCGGTAAACGCGGTCACGCGGGCACCCTAGGCCTCCCGTGGGCCCGGACACCGACCGGTCCGCCACATGGAACCGCGCGCGGCCGCTCAGGCGGCAGCGGAAGGTTCCGCGACCGGCGGCGCCGGCCACTTCTCGTGCCAGCGCAGCTCCGCCTCCAACTGCGCCGCCACCCGCACCAGAAGCGGTTCGCTGTTCGCCGGGCCGAGCAACTGGGCCCCGACGGGCAGCCCGTCCGCCGTGAAACCGGCGGGCACGTTGACGCCAGGCCAGCCCAGCACGTTCCACGGCCAGGCGTACGGACAGGCGGCGATCATCGCCCGGTCGGTGGCGAAACCGCTGAGTTCCAGCAGGGCGCCGATGCGGGGCGGGGGAGCGGCGGTGGTGGGCGCGAGGACGACGTCGTACGAGGCGAAGAACCCGCCGATACGGCGGTGCAGGACGGTCTCCGCCCGCCGGGCCACCCGCAGCGGTGCCCCGCCGAGCAGCCGGCCCAGCCGGGCCGCTCCCAGGGTGCGCCGGTCCAGCAGCGCCGGGAAGGGCGCCTCGGACACCCGCTCGGCGATCCCGGCCGTCGCGCGCGGCACGAAGGTCAGCCCGATCTGCCCGTACGGCGGGTCCGCTTCCTCGACCGTGTGCCCCAACGCCGCCAACAGCTCGGCGAGTTCGACGACGCGGGTCCGCACCTGGGGCTGGAGCCGGGCGGGAACGGCCGTGAACGGCGGTTTGAGGGCGAGCGCGATGCGCAGCCGCCCGGGGTCGCGGCCGATGGCGGCTGACGCGTCGACGTCCGGGGGCCGGTGCGGGTCCAGCGGGTGGTTGCCGCTCGCCGCGTCCAGCAGCAGGGCCGCGTCGGCGACAGTACGGGCCAGCGTGCCGTTGACGGTGATGCCCTGGAAGGACTCCCCGCGCGGCCAGGTGGAGATACGGCCGCGCTGCGGCTTGATGCCGACCAGATGGGTCCACGCGGCCGGGATCCGCACCGAGCCGGCCCCGTCCGAGCCGAGCGCGGCGGGCACCAGTCCGGCGGCGACCGCGGCGGCCGAGCCGCCCGAGGAACCTCCCGGCGTATGGGCCGTGCTCCACGGATTGCGCGTCGCGCCGAAGGCCGGCCCCTCAGTGAAGGGCCACTGCCCGAACTCGCAGGTGTTGGTCTTGCCGACGATCACGGCCCCGGCCGAGCGAAGCCGTCGCACCGCCTCGCCGTCCTCGGCGACCGGCGGGAACTCCCCGCAGCAGCCGAAGGCGGTCGGCTCACCGGCCACGTCCATGTCGTCCTTCACGGCGACGGGAACGCCGAGCAGCGGCCTGCGCACACCCGCGGCGAGCTCCCGGTCGGCGGCCTCGGCCTCGGCGAGCGCCGCCTCGGCCCGGATGATCCGGAAGGCGTTGACGCTGCCCTGCGTCGCCTCGATCCGCGCCAGCGTCCGCTCGACCAGCGCCCGGGACGTCACGTCCCCGGCGGCCAGCGCACGGGCGGTCTCCGCCAGGCCTGCGGCACGGTCGAACGTCATACGGACACCTCCGGAAGCGACCTCTCTACCGAACGGTAACGTCCGATGGCCGGTGGCGAAACGCCGACGACAGGAGTGGAAATCCACCCACGGCCACATCTACACCACTGGGCTCATCCGCTCCTGTTCAAACCATTGACGCCTCTCTGCCTCGCCCTTACCTTCTGAGCCCTCACGTCTGATCGATTCACCGAACCCTGTTCGGTATATCGATCCCTGTGTCTCAGGGAGAGCCGCCCGTGACCTCACGCCCCGTCGCCCCGTCCCGCCGTACGCTGCTGCGCGCCCTGGCCGCCCTGCCCGCCTCGGCGGTGCTGCTGGGCGAAGCGCCCGGACTGCTCGGCAGCGCCCTGGCCGCAGCGCCCCCGAACGGCTCGGCCACGCGCTACACGATCGTGCCGTTCCTCAACAGCAACGACGGCACGGTCAACGTCTACCAGTCGGACGACGCCACCGACTTCCGGCTGCTGCGCTCGTCCGCGTACACGCCACCCGCGAACCGGATCCGCGACGCGAGCGTGATCAGACACACCGACGGCTACTACTACGTCACCTACACCACGCACACCTGGCAGGACACGAGCAGGACCATCGGCTTCGCCCGCAGCTTGGACCGCGTCAACTGGACGTTCCTGTACGACTACACCGTCCCTCTCGCGAACCTCTCCCGAGCCTGGGCGCCCGAGTGGTTCGTCGACACTGACGGCAGCGTCAGCGTCATCGTGTCCTGCTCCACCACGAACGACGAGTGGATCTTCACGCCGTATCTGCTGCGGGCCACGAACTCCGCCCTGACGGCCTGGAGTTCACCGGTGGCGCTCGCGGGCATCGGCGCCAACCACATCGACACGTTCATCGTGAAGACCGGCTCGACCTACCACGCCTTCCCGAAGAACGAGACGACGAAGTACATCGAGTACGCCACGGCCTCGAACCTGACCGGCCCGTACACGATCCGCAGGACGGGCGACTGGGCCGGCTGGGGCAGCTACCGCGAGGGCCCGGCGCTGGTGCGGCTCGACAACGGCGGCTGGCGCATCTTCTTCGACGGCTACGGCGACGGCACCTACTACTACTCCGACAGCTACGACACCTTCGCCACCTGGACGGCCCCGGCCGCGCTGCCCGGCATTTCCGGCACGGCCCGGCACTTCACGGTCATCAAGGAGACGGTCTCCGGCGGCCCGAGCCTCGCCCGGAACACCACCCGCTCCTTCCGGTCGGCCAACTACCCGACCCGCTACTGGCAGCAGCAGTCCGCGCTCCTCAACCTGCCCGTGGTCAGCGGCACCAGCACCACCGCCGAGAAGCAGGCCGCCACCTTCACGGTCGTCGCCGGCCTGGCCGACCCGACCGGCTGCTCCTTCCGCGACACGGCCGGCAACTACCTGCGCCACTGGGACTTCCGCGCCCGCTTCGACCCGAACGACGGCACGAGCACGTTCGCCAAGGACGCCACGTTCATCCTCCGGACGGGCACGGCATCGGGCGCCGTCCGCTTCGAGTCGTACAACTACCCCGGGCACTACCTGCGCCACTACGCCTACCAGCTCCGAGTGGAACGCACCGACGGCACGGACCTGTTCCGCCAGGACAGTTCGTTCGTGCCGGTGGCACCCTGGGCGTGACCTGCACCACTGTTGACCTGGGTGCCGGGGATTGCGGATACCTCCCTCCACTTCCCTGGTTTTCCCGGGAGTTCCCGACAACTCGCGTGGACAAGCCTCCCGGTGTGTGACCCGCTCGATGCGCTGCCCCGACCGGTCGGGCGGGCGGATCAGCGCAGTCCGGCGAAGAGATCGTTCTCGGGTAGGGCCGCGCCGGTGGCGTCCTGGACGCGTACGAAGGTCTCCATGCCCATCAACTCGCCGAACCTCTCCTTGCCCATCTTGAGGAAGAAGATGTTCTCGCCCTGACTGGCGTGCGCGGCCAGCGCGTCGAACTTCTGACCGCTGAACGCGGTGGTGTCCACCCACGTGGTGATCTCCTCGTCAGCGAGACCGATCTCGGCCATCGCGGCAGCCTCGGCAGGATCCGGCTCCGGCATGTCCGGATGAAACTCGCGCATGATCTCGCCGAACCGCTGCATCATCGAGCGGGGCGCCGTGGTCCAGTACACCTTCGGTGTCAGCGCGGTCATCTCCAGCGCCGCCATCGTGATGCGGTGGGCCTGGATGTGGTCGGGGTGGCCGTAGAAGCCGTTCTCGTCGTAGGTGACGACCACATCAGGTCGGTAGTGCCGCATGAGTTCCGCGAGCCGGGCCGCGCCTTCCTGCACGGGGGTCTGCCAGAAGGATCCGGGGGCGTCGTTACTCGGCCAGCCCGTCATCCCGGAGTCGGCGTAGTCCAGCATCTCCAGATCGCTGACCTTCAAGACATCACAGCTCGCCTTGAGTTCCTGACGGCGCATCAGAGCGACCGCCGCCGGGTCGTGCCCGGGATCACCCGGCTTGACACCTCCCGGTCCGTCACCACAACCGCCGTCGGTACACGTCACGAGAACCGTGCGGATGCCTTCCGCTGCGTACCGCGCGAGGACCCCTCCGGTTCCGGTGGCCTCGTCGTCGGGGTGGGCGTGTACTGCCATGAGCGTCAAGGGCCGGTCAGCCATGAAACAGTCCTCCTGCAGAAATACGTCCTGGTCCGAGTGCGCGGCGGGCGTACCGCGACTCTGAGGCCCGGATCCTGGTGGGGCCGACGACCGTGTGCCGTGTTCCCCGCCCGAGCGGCGCCGGTCCTTCGGTCGATGCAACCGTGCCGGCCGGACCGGTTGTTCCCGGCGTGGCCGCCTCGTCTCAGCTCCACGTCGGATCCGAACTTCCATCCGGCACCAGCCGTGAGATTCCGACACGAAATCCGAGGCCCTAGGGGCGGCAGACGCATGAGTTCGTGTCTCTTCTCAGCGAGGTAGTCGCCGTAGATGCCGCTGACCGGGGTGGACTGGATTGGTTGAGACAGCCGTCACGGCCCGGGATGCTCCGGTCGCCGGGGATGCCCTGGCGGCGACGGCACTTCCGCCGCGCCAGCCGAGAGCTTGCGGACGAAGCCGGCCTGCTGTTCGGCCACGGGTTGGCTACCCGCAGCACGCCTGCGCCGTCCTGAATCCGACACCGCCCCGGAGGCGTCTGGCGTGCGAAAGGACGCTGAGCGTGGCGCACAGCGGACTACCGATAATCAACTGTTCATCAAGCCCTGCGTGCCGGTGGCATCCCGGCTCCCGCCCTTGTCGAGTCGGTTCCCCAGCTGGCCAGCAGTCGTAGTGCCTCCGCGGACGGGGAACCGGGTTCGGCGTGGTACGTCGCCAGTGTCTGTTCGTGGTCGTCGGCCAGGTGGAACGACTCGAGGCGCAGGTCGAGTTCGCCGACGAGCGGATGGTGCAGGCGCTGGATGCCGTGGCACTTGTCCTTGACGTCGTGGGCGGCCCAAAGCCGCCTGAACTCCTCGCTCTTCACGGAGAGTTCGCCCACCAGCGCGGACAGCCGGGGGTCGTTGGGGTGGGAGCCGGCGTCCATGCGCAGCTGAGAGACGACGTCGTTCGCTTTGTGCTCCCAGTCCACGAACAAGTCGCGGTACTCGGGCCTGAGGAACACCAGCCGCGCCCAGTTCCGCTCGTGCTCGGGCAGCTCGGCCCAGTCGCCGAAGACCGCCGCGGCCATCCGGTTCCAGGCGAGGATGTCCCCCCGCCGCCCCACGAGGGTCGCCGGGCCGCCTTCCATGGTGTCCAGCAGCGTCCGCAGGGAGCCCCGCACCCGCTGAGTGCGGCCGGCCGGCTTCTTCTTCTGCTGTTTCGGCTTCGCCAGGTGCGTGAGGTGGGCGTGCTCGGCGTCGCTCAGCCTGAGCGCGCGGGCGATGGCGTCGAGGACCTCCGCCGACATGTGCCGCCCGTTGCCCTGCTCCAGGCGCGTGTAGTACCCCACCGACACCCCGGCCAGCTGCGCCAGCTCCTCGCGGCGCAGCCCCGGCACCCGCCGGTGCCGCCCGAAGTCCGGCAGGCCCACGTCCTCCGGCTTCAGCCGGGCCCGCCGGGTGCGCAAGAACTCACTGAGCTCGGCACGCGGGTCCAGAGCGCCGCCGGCGGGCTCGTGCACCGGTTCGGGGTATTCGTCCATGCCTCCGAGTATCCACGGTCGGACGCACACGAGCCTGCCCCAGCCAGTGGTAGGCACAGCGGATGTACACAAAGCCGTGACCTGGGTGAATACCGGATCGTCCAGCACGCTGGCGACTGTGCCCGGCTGGAAGGCAGCCGGGGCGTGGCTTGCATCAGGAACGGAGTACACCCATGACCGCAACACAGGGGACCGAGTCGAGGACGCGTCAGAGCGAAACGGCCGCGGAGGTGGTCGGCCGCCTTCGTGCGACGTTCAACACCGGCGTCACCCGCCCACTGGACTGGCGCATCGACCAGCTGCGGCGGCTGCGGGCCCTGCTGGTCGAGAACGAGCAGGAGCTGCTCGAAGCGCTCTGGGCGGATCTGAGGAAGAACGCCACCGAGGCGAAGACGCAGGAGATCGACTTCACCGTCGCCGACATCGACGAGACGCTGGCGAACCTCGAAAACTGGCTTCAGCCTCGCCCGGTGGAGGTTCCTGCCCACTTCGGCCCCACGACAACGGCCTACACCACGTACGACCCGCTCGGGGTCGTGCTGGTGATCGCTCCGTGGAATTTCCCGCTGCACCTTCTCATCGACCCCATCATCGGCGCACTGGCCGCGGGAAACACCGTGGTGGCCAAGCCGAGCGAGATCTCGGTGCACACATCGGCAGTGGCTTCACGCCTCCTGCGAGAGTACTTCGACGCCGACGTGCTCACCGTCGTCGAGGGGGGCGCCGAGGAGACGACGGCCCTCCTGGAACAGCGTTTCGACCACATCTTCTACACCGGCAATGGCGCGGTCGGCCGGATCGTCATGGCAGCAGCAGCCAAGCACCTCACCCCGGTCACGCTCGAACTCGGAGGCAAGTCACCGGTCTTCGTGGCGCCCGACGCCGACGTGGACGAGACCGCCAAGCGGCTGGTCGGCGCCAAGTTCGGCAACGCGGGGCAGCAGTGCATAGCCCCCGACTACGTTCTGGCCGATCCTGCCACCGCCGCCGCACTGGTTCCCGCCCTGCGTGCGGCGGTCGAAGCCCAGTTCGGCACCAGCCCGCAGACCTCACCCGACTTCGGCCGGATCATCAACGAGCGGCACTTCGACCGGCTCACCGCTCTGCTGGACTCCGGCCGGGCGGCGGTGGGAGGCCGGCACGACCGTGCCGACCTGTTCATCGCACCGACCGTGCTCACCGATGTCGACCCCGCATCGCCCATCATGCAGGAGGAGATCTTCGGTCCGATCCTCGCCGTCGTCGAAGTCGCAGACCTCGATGCCGCCATCGCCTTCATCAACGAACGCGACAAGCCCCTCGCCCTCTACGCCTTCACCACCTCCGAGACCACCAAGTCGCGCCTGCTGAACGAGACGTCCTCCGGCGGCGTCGCCTGGGGCCAGCCGGTGATGCAACTGCTCATGCCCGGCCTGCCGTTCGGCGGCGTCGGCGAAAGCGGCATGGGCCGCTACCACGGCCGGTATTCCCTCGAGACGTTCAGCCACCTCAAGGGGGTCGCGGACGTACCGCTCAGCTAGCCTCGCGCTTTCGTGAAGCAGGCTGTCCGATGGGCGATCGGCCGGCGTCGATGCCGACGGGATGCGCCGGGACAGCGTGGACCCTCTGCGTCGCAGACCTTCATCCCGTTTTCCTCCGTATTGCAGAGAGAAAGAAACCCATGACTGTCAACATTTCAGAAGTTTCGCCCGTTCCTTCGCTTTTCTCCCCCACCTCCCTCGGGAAGATCGAGCTCGCCAACCGCATCGTCATGGCACCGATGACCCGGGTCAGGGCCGGTTCCACCGGCATCCCCGGGGATCTGATGGTCGAGTACTACCGGCAGCGGGCGAGCGTCGGGCTGATCATTGCCGAGGGCACCTATCCCGACCACGCGTCGCAGGGGTATGTCGGTGAGCCGGGCATCGCCACCGACGAGCAGGCGGCCGGCTGGCAGCGGGTGTTCGAGGCGGTGCACGCCGAGGGCGGCCGCATCGTCCTGCAGCTCATGCACGCCGGCCGCCAAACCCACGCCGACATCAACGGCGGCCGCCGCGTCCTCGCCCCCAGCGCGATCGCCAGGACCGGCGAAACGTTCACCGAGAAGGGTGAGCAGCCCTACCCGGTGCCGGAAGCGATGACCCCCGCAGAGATCCGGGCAGCCCAGGAGGACTTCGTCACCGCGGCCCGCCGGGCCATCGGGGCGGGAGCGGACGGCGTGGAAATCCACGGCGCCAACGGCTACCTGCTCCACCAGTTCCTCTCCCCGGCGGCCAACCAGCGCACCGATGGATACGGCGGCTCGCCGCACAACCGCGCCCGCTTCGTCGTCGAGGTCGTCACGGCGGTCGCCCAGGCCGTCGGTGCCGAGCGCGTCGGGCTGCGGATCTCGCCGGAGGTCGACTTCGGGGACGTCTTCGAGACCGACCGGAACGACGTCCTGGCCACCTACGGCACCCTGCTCGACCAGCTGCGCCCGCTGGGCCTGGCCTACCTCTCCGTCCTGCACACCGAGCCGGGCGGCGACCTTGTACAGGAGCTGCGGCGGCGCTTCGACGGCAAGCTGATCGTCAACAACGGCCCCCTCGGCGGCGGGCAGACCACCCGCGAGCGGGCGCTGCAGCAGATCGAGGCCGGCCACGCCGACGCGGTGGCCGTAGGCCGGGCCCTCATCGCCAACCCCGACCTGGTCGAGCGCTGGCGGGGTGGCCACCCGGAGAACGAGCCGCGGCCCGAACTGTTCTACGGGCTGGACGCCGAGGGCTACACCGACTACCCCTTCCTCGAAGCGGCTTGACGCCCACGGTCACGCCTGTCCATGCGGCAGCCCCACTCACCCATGGACAGGCGCCCGACCGGCGACCCGTGCCCGCCCCTTCGAGCCCGCGGTCACACCGGCGATCAGGGCGCTGACGGTCCGCAGGTTCCTGGTCAGCAGCCTGCACCGATATCCGTCCCCGCTGTACACCGGCGCCCATACCGTCCAGCCCGAACGCTGGGAACGGAGGTGACGAAAGGGGCTGTCGGTAGGGCGGGATCTGGGTCTGCGGCAGACCTGCGTGCTCGGCCGGATCCACCGGCGTGTGCGCGGCACCGGCTTGAGGGCTGCCGCGTCTCACTGCCTCTGCCTTCCGGTCTGACGGAGCGTACGACGCCGTCGGGTCCGGGCGCCTGACAGTGGGCAGAACGGGCCTTGAGCGTAGGCCCGCGTCAGAGTCCGGGACGATCAAGGGCGCCGAGGTATCCCTTTCCCATGCCCGGCGAGCTGTGCGCGGAGAAGGCCACGGTCACCCGAATGCCGGACTTGATGCGGGGTGCTCAGGCACAGGGGGCTGTGGTCGCTGCGTGGCCGCAGTGACAACCTCGTGTGTCACGCTCACGCCCGGATACGCCTCCGCCTCGGTGAAAGCGAAATCAACCGCTCCGGCACCGGCCGGGAGCCGTCGACGCCCACCACGATCGGCCCTGCTCTGACCGTGCTCGCGGACGACGAGGACGGGGCACTGTCCATGCGCTGCCAGATGCACTGCCGTCGATCCCACCATCAGTCCGACGACGCTTCCCATGCCGCGCGAGCCGAGCTGCCGGGGAACGCGCGGGCGGTTCGCGATGATCAGCCGTTACGGTGCACGTCGCGTTCGCCGTAGACGTGAAGGTCACGACCGAGCACGTTGTAGACGGACGCCGACTGCTGGACCACCACCTGGCCCGCTGCGACGCTGTTCACGTGCGTCCGGTGGGAGATAAGGTCGACGAACTGCCTTACCCGGGCGACGGCTTCGGGATCGTCCTCCAGCAGCAGCCGTAGCCGCGCGCCCCACTTGGTCAGCAACTCACCGCGCATCTCCTCGCGTGACTCAGCAGGGACAGGCTCGACCGTGTCCGCCAGGGTTTCCAGCCACCTCGCCAGTTCGGCGCTGTCCTCCCGGTTCCCGTCGAGACATCCGACGAACGCATCGCGCACCGCGGACCAGTCCGCCTCGCCCGCGGCAGATGCCAGCGCTGTGGCGGCCGTCCTCGCGAGCAGCCTCACCTCGGGTTCCATCGGACCTCCTCGTCGGGCCAGGCCGCAGGGTGAGCATACCCGTCACCCCTCTCCTCGTACGTGGGACAGTGCGGCGCGCAGGGAGCGCGTCACGGAGTGTTCGCCGCCGAGAACGTGGACCGCGACCTGGAGGGACTGGGCCAACACCACCGCCGCACGGTCGGGCTGCCCGGTGCGACGGAGTGCCTCGGCGAGGGCGTGCTGCGCGACGAGGGTCTCGGTGTGCTGCTCGCCCAGGATGCGGACTCTCGTGTCGACCACCTCTTGCAGTAGCGGCAGGGCCCTTTCGGCGTCGTCCAGGGACAGGCAGCCCAGCGCCAGTGAGTTGAGTGAGGTCAGGGTGTCCGGATGGTCCGGGCCGAGCACCCGCTTGCGGGCGGTCAACGCCCGTTCCAACAGCGTGATTGCTGTCGCCGGATCCGTCGTCAGGTGAGCGACACCGATGTTGTGGAGGGTCGCCAGAGTCCTGGGGTCGTCGTCACCGAGAACTCTGGTCTGACCGTCGAGCACCCGCCCGTAGGACTCTCGTGCCTCGTTCAGGTCCCCGGTCATCAGGTGCAGGTACGCCAGGTTGCCGCGGGTGGCGAGTGTGTCGGGATGCTCCTCACCCAGCATCCGGGCCTGCTCGACGAGGAGCCTGGTGTAGCGGTCCCGGGCACCCGTCAGGTCTCCTGCCGTGGCGAGGACGGAGGCGAGATTGTTCTCCGTGTGCAGCGTCTGGATGTGGTGCGGGCCCAGGATGCGCCTCTGGGCGGCGAGCAGTTGCTCGTACGTCGAGAAGGCCTGCTGCAGGTCGCCGACCGCGGCATACGCGGCCGCAAGGTTGTGCCGGGTGACGAGGGTGCGCGGATGGTCGTCTCCGAGCACCCGGCGCTGTTTGCGGAGGATCTCCTGGTACGCCTCCAGCGCGGCGTGCAGGTCGCCCAGCGATTGATGGGCCAGCGCGAGGTTCGCTGCCGTGACGAGCGTGCTGGGGTGGTCATCGCCCAGGATGTTCGTCTGGCGGCGATGGACGTCCGCGTACAGGCGAACCGCTGTGCTCAGATCGCCTGCCGAGGCGTAGGCGCCCGCCAGGTTGTTCATCACGGCCAGGGTGTCCGGGGCATCGTTGCCCACTGTCGCGCGCAGGTCCTCGACCGAGTGCTCGAGCAGCGCGACCGCTCGCCGTACGTTGCCCTGTGCGTGGTGGAATTCCCCGGTGCGGGCCCGCAGGGCGGCCGTGGCCAGGGTGGCGAGGTCCTGGGGGGTGTGGGTGTCGAGGTGGTCGATGTGCGGAACCAGGGTGCGCCACCAGGCCAGCGACTCCCGGCCCGTCGACTTGTCATCCGGGAGTGACGCCAGTAGAAGGTCGACCGCACGCTCGTGCGCCCGACGGATGTCGGCCGGGTTCCGGTGCGGGTCGGACGCGTCCGGAGTGCGGGCGGTCGCCTGGACCAGGGGATGGATGCGGATGAGGCCGTCCTCGAGAATGATCAGACTGTGGGCGGCGAGCCCGGTCAGGGCGCGGGTGATGTCCGGTCGGCGCCCCAGCTCGTCCGTGAGGGCGCGGGGGATGCCCGTCGGGGCGTACCAGGCCAGGACCCGAAGCACGTCAACGGCCGGTGAGAAGTGCGCCAGCCGGTCGAGCGTGATTTGCCACACCCGTCCGACGGTTCGCTCGGAATCCCACCCTTCGCCGAAGGACCGCAACATGTCCGCGGGGTATTCGTGCAGCATCTGGAGATAGTCGGCGGCACCGACATACGCCTCGCGACAGTAGGCGGCAGCCTGGGCGATCGCCAGCGGCAGCCTGCCGAGTTCATCGCACAAGGTGTTCACGCCGGCGGATGCGAAGGCGCTGTCGTCTCCGGTGGCGGAGATCCGCAGGAACAACTCGACGGCGGACGCCTGATCCAGTTCAGCGAGCCGCAGATCGACGGCCGCCGTGCCGTGCCAGCCCGTTGCCCGCCGGGTCGTCACCAGCATCCGGCCTCGCGTCCCAAGGCGCGCGAAGAGCGCTCGCACGTCATCGGGCTCGGTCACATCGTCGAGAACCAGCAGCCAGCCGCTGTGCGACACCAGCCATTGCAGCGCGCGGGCGCGCAGTGTGTCCGCGGGCAGCACGGCGAGAGCCGGCTGCAGGGCCCGGGCGAAGTCGGCCAGACCGGCGTCGATCGCCTGGCGCGTGTCGGCGTGGATCCACCACACCACATCACCCCGCGTCACGCTGAGCGCGGCGACACGCGCGGCGAGCGTCGACTTGCCCACGCCGCCCAGACCGTGCACCACGAGCAAGGGCGCCGGGCCTTCGGTGGCCAACGCACCGACCAGGAGCCGCAGCTCCCGCTCCCGCCCGACGAAGACCCCCGGCAGGCTGGGGAGGTTGGTCAGTCCGGGAACCGCCTCCACGTCTTCCAGGGGCGCGAACGCCTCGGGCGGCAGTACGACCGACGGGCTCACCGCACGCAGGGCTTCGGGAGAGCTGTCGGCCGCGACATGGGAGAACGCCATGGCCAGATCCGCGGCGACGTCGCCGGCGGGCGTCCCGTCCGAGCCGTCGGCTGCCGGGGCGCCCGCCCGGTCCCGGCGGCGTGGCCACTTCACGGGGTGACCCTACTCGTCAGACGGCGTGCTGCCCGGCGCGTCATCTCCCCGGCCCTGCGCCCGCATGGTCCTCCCCTTACACTCATCCGCGCCGCCGCCGTCCCGGTCATCATCGCGCACCCTCGCCTCTCGGCACCCGCCATCACGATGTCCCCCTGCGGAAGTCGTTCCGGCAACGCGTGCCGAACACGACCTCGGCACGCGCCCGCGCCGCCTCGATCTGCTGCGGTATGCGGTGCGCGCTGCTCTCGCTGGGAGTGCGGGCGACGGCCTGGACAAGACGGTGGACCCGCACGTTCTCCTGATCGAGTCCGATGAGGCTGTGTGCGGCCAGCCTGAGGAGCGCCTTGTGCAGGGCAGGAGGCGGAGCAAGAGGACGGAGCACGGGGCGCGGCACGTTCGTCGTCGCAAGCCCGAGTTCGGCCGGAGGGAACCAGGCGAGCGTGCGCAGGACGTCGCCGGCGAGCGGGGTGTCGGCAAGACGGTCGAGACTGGGCTCCCAGACCCCGGCCATGGTCCGCTCCAGCTGCGACCCCTCGTAGGGGGCCTGGTGCATGACGTCCGGAAACTCCGCGAGCTTGGCCAGATAGTGATGAGGTGTCATGCCTTCCTCCAGCAGGCAGTAGGCGGCCGCCTGCTGTACGGCCAGGGCGAGGAACCCGAGCTCCGCACAGAGCCGCCGTGCCTCGGCGACGACACGTCCTTCGTGCCTGGTGCAGATTCTGGTGAACAGTTCCACGGCCGCTTCTTCGGACAGCAGCGGTACCGGTACGGCGGTGGCGATGTCGTGCCATACGGCTGCGGCGAGCCGGGAAGTGATCAGGACACGCCCGTGGTCCCTGGCGATCGTTTTCAGGAAGCGCACGTCGTCCGGGTCGTTCACGTTGTCCAGCACCAGCAGCCAGCCGCTGTGCGACATCAGCCACTGCTGTGCCCGTTCGCTGAGCGCCTCCGGTGTCACAATGTTGGCCACCACGTCCTGCAGACGACCGCCGAATCTGGCCAGCCCGGCAGCGATGGACTTGGCCGAACGGCCGTCGACCCACCAAACCGGGTGGTACTGGTCGGCATGATGCACAGTCCACTGGGCGGCCAGTGTGGTCTTCCCGGTTCCGCCCAGCCCGTACAGCACCTGCATCATCGCCCCGTCGTCGAAACCCTTGCTGATCGCGTGGAGCTCGTCACGCCGTCCGACGAAGTTCCTCGGCTCGTCGGGTACTTTCCGCAGACCGGGCCCCGCAGGGATGTCGGCGGGTGACACGAAAGCCTCCGAGGGCACGGTCAGTGCCAGGTCCGTCCGGCTGTTCACCGCGGTGGCGCCGTCCCCGGTGGCCGCGGCTCCCACCCCGCCGCCCGCCGAGGCGGCCCGCTCGCCGGACGCCGAGACCAGGGCCGCCATGGGATCGCCCGCGAGGGGATCCTGTCCCAGCAGACTCAGTGGAGCCTCCGTTGTCCGCCAGGATGCAGGCGGCCACAGACGCCACTTCACGCCGACGGTCCCGACGCCCCGGGCACCTCGCCCGACATCCGCCCGGAACCCAAGGGCAGCCTGCAGTCACCTGAACTCCGCGCTGGACGTCGTCCCCGGCTGCCGCTTGCCCCCATGGGCCCATCATGGCGCGCGTCCTCACCGTGGGACACGGGATCGGCAAAGATGGGCAAACCCCTTGCGGGCGGGGGACATCGAGCGGCCGTGATGCGGCACGAACAAATCCGGCCTGATTGCCAGTGACTGCGGACTCGCAGGAAGCGGATCTGCCTCGGAACCCGTGACGAGAACACGCCGACCGAAGCCTGGGAGAGCCCCGTCGCGGCGGGTCTCACCGAGCTCCGCAGCGCGGGAAACCCTCTCTGACCTCCGTGAATGAAACGTTTTCCGCGCACAAAGATGCGTCAGCTCGTCGTTGACCGCCACTCCACGGTGGGGCGAGGGTGAGGGAGCCGGACCGGATGCCCGACACCACTTTCCCGGTCCCCCCTTTCCGGTCATCGAACTGAGCGCAGGAGGCCGTGATGCTCCACACGGACACCCGTGAAACCACCGAGCGCGGGGAGCACGAAGCGGCTGCCGCCACCAGCGAGCTGTTCTTCCAGCGGTGCCTGTGGTGCGGCACCCCCGCCTACCGCCGGTCGTTCTGCCGGGCCTGCGGATCCACGGCCTTCCGACGCGAGCGCAGCGCCGGCGCCGGAGCCGTCGTCCGCCGAACCGGCCACACTCCGCATCACACGTGGTTCGTCGCGATGGACGAAGGCTTCAACCTGCTCTGCCAGGTCACGGGGACGGAGCCCGTCGTGGTCGGGATCGGCGCCAGGGTGAGGGTCGTACGGACGGCCGCCCCTGTCGGTCAGGGCCTGCCCGTCGTCGAGCTCACCCACCCGGCGACGTCCTCGGAGCGCTGGTGGTGACGGCTGCCGGCTCGGACGGAGCGGTGTTCGCAGGCCGGTACGACGAGAGAGGAGGGTGCGTGGGCACCCAGTACGACGCGCCGGACGAACGGGCCGGCACCGGCCGCGAAGGTGCGGGGCGCGGTGCGCTGGAGGGGCTGCGCATCGCCGACTTCTCCCGGGTTCTCGCAGGGCCCTACGCCACGATGCTCCTCGCCGATCTCGGCGCCGAGGTGGTGAAGGTGGAGAGGCCGGGTGCCGGGGACGAGACCAGGGCCTGGCACCCGCCAGCGGACCACGACGGCACCTCCACGTACTTCCTGAGCGTGAACCGGAACAAGAAGTCCGTCACCCTGGACCTCACGACCGAGGCCGGTCTGGAACAGGCCCGTGCCCTGGTCGCCGAGTCCGACGTGCTGGTGGAGAACTTCCGTCCCGGCACGATGGAGCGGCTGGGGCTCGGTCCTCGCGAACTGCGCGCCCGGCACCCGGGGTTGGTCTACTGCTCGATCAGTGGCTTCGGCAGCGGTGCGGGCGCGGCGATCCCCGGATACGACCTGCTCGTGCAGGCAGTCGGCGGTCTGATGAGCGTGACCGGAGACGCGGCCGGGGAGCCGGTGAAGGCCGGCGTGGCACTCGTCGACGTGATCACCGGCCTGCACGCCTCGCTGGGCGTCCTGGCGGCCCTCAGGCACCGGGACGCCACCGGGCAGGGCCAGCTGGTCGAGGTGAACCTGCTCGGCTCGCTGCTGTCGGCCATGGTCAACCAGGCGTCGGCGTTCGCCGTCGCCGGCGTGGTGCCGGGCCGCCTGGGCAACGCGCACCCCAGCATCGCCCCGTACGAGACCTTCCCGGCCGCCGATCGTCCGCTCGCGATCGCGGTGGGCAACGACCGGCAGTTCGCGGCGCTCGCAGAGGTCGTCGGGGATCCCGGTCTCGCGCTGGACGACCGCTTCCGCACCAACGCCGACCGCGTCGCCCACCGCGCCGAACTCAAGGACCTGCTGACCGAACGGCTGGCCGCCGCCGGCGCCGACCAATGGGCAGCCGTCCTGCTGGCCGCGGGCGTGCCCGCCGGGCCGGTCAACACCCTCGACGAGGCCTTCGCCTTCGCGGCGAAGCTCGGCCTTCCCGGCATCGTCGACATCCCCGCCGCATCCGCCGACGGGGCGGAGGGCAGGCCCTCCCGTCAGATCGCGAGCCCCATCGCGCTGAGCGGCACACCCGCGCAGTACCGCCTGCCGCCGCCACGCCTCGGTCAGCACACCGCGGACATCCTCGACCGTCCTTCCGACTCCGCCACCGAACCGGAGGGACCGGTCACATGACCGACCCCCGGCTCGACACCAGCACCCCCGACCTCACCCGCCACCGTCACCGCCAGGAGCCCACGATGAGCCGCAAGCCGCTGAAGGACCCGCTCGACCTGCTCGACTTCTCCTCCACCCTCACCGACGAGGAACGCGAGATCCAGGCCACCGTCGCCAAGTTCCTCGCCGACCGGGTGCGCCCGCACCTCGGCGAGTGGTTCGAGAACGCGCACTTCGCCCGCGAACTCGCCCCTGAGCTCGGCAAGCTGGGCGTACTCGGCATGCATCTGGAGGGCTACGGCTGCGCCGGCACCAACGCCGTCTCCTACGGCCTGGCCTGCCTGGAACTTGAGGCGGCGGACTCCGGTTTCCGCAGCTTCGTCTCCGTGCAGGGCTCGCTGTCGATGTTCTCCATCTGGAAGTGGGGTTCGCAGGAGCAGAAGCTTCAGTGGCTGCCCCGGCTCGCCGCCGGTGAGGCGATCGGCTGCTTCGGCCTGACCGAGCCCGACTTCGGCAGCAATCCCGCCGGGATGCGTACGCGCGCCGTCCGCGACGGCGGCGACTGGATCCTCAACGGCTCCAAGATGTGGATCACCAACGGCGGCATCGCCGACGTGGCCACCGTCTGGGCGCAGACCGAGGACGGCGTCCGTGGCTTCCTCGTGCCGCGTGGCACTCCCGGCTTCACCACGCAGGACATCAAGCAGAAGATGTCGCTGCGCGCCTCGATCACCTCCGAGTTGTACTTCGACAACGTGCGGCTGCCGGAATCGGCGCGGCTGCCCCTGGCGGAGGGCCTGCGCGGACCGCTGTCCTGCCTGAACGAAGCCCGCTTCGGCATCCTGTTCGGCGCGGTCGGCGCCGCCCGTGACTCGCTCCAGGCGGCCATCGAGTACGCCGACTCCCGCGTGCAGTTCGACAAGCCGATCAGCGCCTTCCAGCTCACCCAGAAGAAGCTCGCCGACATGAGCGTCTCCGTGGGCAACGCCGCGCTGCTCGCCGTCCACCTGGGCCGGCTCAAGGACCAGCACCGCATCAGGCCCGAGCAGATCAGCGCCGGCAAGCTCAACAACGTGCGGGAAGCGATCGCCATCGCGCGCGAATGCCGCACCGTGCTGGGGGCCAACGGCATCTCCCTGGAGTACTCACCGCTGCGCCACGCCAACAACCTGGAGTCGGTGATGACCTACGAAGGCACCAACGAGATGCACACGCTGGTCGTCGGTCAGGCGATCACCGGATACCCGGCGTTCCGCTGACCGCCCCGGCCGAAGGAAGACGACCGTGAACATCGTCGTACTCGTCAAGCAGGTCCCGGACACCGGAGCCGAACGCACCCTGTCCGCCGACGATCACACCCTTGACCGCGAGGGTGCCGACCTGGTGCTCGACGAAATCAATGAACGCGCCGCGGAAGAGGCCCTGCGGCTGAAGGAGTCCTCGGGCGCCGAGGTCACCGTCGTGTCCATGGGTCCCGACTCCGCACTCGACGCCATCCGCAAGGTTCTGGCGATGGGTGCCGACCGCGCGATCCACATCTGCGACGACCGGCTCCGCGGCGCCGACGTGGTGACCACCGCCAAGGTGCTGGCGGCCGCCGTGCGAACGGTGGAGGACGTCGATCTGGTCCTGGCGGGCGACGCGACCACCGACGGACGGGCGAGCGCGGTCCCCGCCATCGTCGCCGAACTGCTCGGTCTGCCGCAGCTGACGCATGCGCGGGAGTTGGACGTGGAACAGGGGCGGGTGCGCGTGCAGCGCGCGACCGAGAGCGGCGAGGCGACGCTGGAGGCATCGCTGCCCGCGCTGGTCAGCGTCACCGAGAAGATCAACGAACCGCGCTACCCCTCGTTCAAGGGGATCATGGCCGCCAAGAAGAAACCGGTGGAGACGGTCGATCTCGACGACCTGTTTCCCGGCGCGGACGACGCCGGGTTCCGAGTGACCCGCACCCGTGTGGTCGAGGCCGTTCCGCGTCCGGCCCGGGCCGCAGGGATCCGTGTCACGGACGACGGCTCGGCCGGCCGGCAGCTCATCGAACACCTGATTGCCAACAAGCTCCTCTGAATCGAATCGCTCCGCAACAAGAAGCAGGCACCCCATGCCCGATGTCCTCGTCCTCGTCGACCACGACGGGGAACGCGTCCACAAGTCCACGTACGAACTCCTGTCCGCCGCAGGGAGGCTGGGAGACCCGGCCGCGGTCGTCGTGGGAACCCCCGGCACAGCGGCCCGCCTCGCGCAGTCCCTGGCCCGGTACGGCGCCACAACCGTCCACGCGGCGGAATCCACCGACGCGGCCGAGTTCCTGGCCACGCCCGCTGTCGATGCCCTTCAGCTCGCGGTCCGGGAAGCCTCTCCCGCCGCCGTTCTGATCGCCGCGACGGCGGACGGCAACGAGGTGGCCGGGCGTCTCGCCGCGCGGCTGGACGCCGGGCTGCTGATCGACGCGGTCGACCTGGACTCCTCCGGGGTGGCCACCCAGGTCGTCTTCGGCGGGTCGTACACCGTGCGCTCGCAGGTCACTCGGGGCGTACCGGTGATCACCGTACGCCCGGGGGCCTTTGAACCGGAAGAGCGTCCGGGCGGGCAGGCCGTGCGGCGGACGCTCGCCCTGCCGGCGGCCGACCCCGCCGCGTCCGCCCGTGTCACTGCCAGGCGCGCCGCACCCACGGGCGACCGGCCGGAGCTCACCGAGGCGAGCGTCGTCGTCTCCGGCGGCCGAGGTGTCGGCGGAGCGGACGGCTTCAAGGTGGTGGAGGAACTGGCCGACGCCCTGGGCGGTGCGGTGGGCGCCTCACGCGCCGCGGTCGACGCCGGGTACTACCCCCACCAGTTCCAGGTCGGGCAGACCGGCAAGTCCGTCTCCCCGCAGCTGTACGTCGCCCTGGGTATCTCCGGCGCCATCCAGCACCTCGCCGGGATGCAGACCTCCAAGACGATCGTCGCCGTCAACAAGGACCCGGAGGCCCCGATTCTCGGCCTCGCCGACTACGCCGTGGTGGGAGACCTGTTCGCGGTGGCGCCCCAGCTCACACAGGAAGTGGCAGCCCGCCGCACAGCCGGCTGACGTGGTGCGCCGTCGGCCGGCCTGTGCGACAAGGCCCCACCCGACCCGGACCAGCTCTCCACCAGGGGCGGGTGGGTTCGACGACTGGGCGACGGGAGCGGCGGCCCTGCTCGTCGCTCTCGCCGGCCTTCACGCCGGCCGGCCCGGTGAGCCGGCACTGTGGCACGCCAGCGTCGGCGATCAGCTCCACGAAGCCCTCGGCCTGCCCGTCGCCGGGGCCGAGGGACCCCGGCAGGTACTCCGTTCACGGGGATGCGCCGCGGCGCTCGCGAAGGCCGCCGGTTCGCTGTTCGGCCTGCACCCCGCCCCGCCTCCGCCAGCGGCCGCACAGGCCACCGCCTCACCCCTTCCGCCCGACGGGACGACGAGCATCCTGTTCCAGTGTTGCGGCATCTGGGTGTGCCGGCCTGCGTGCACGGAGCAGGCCAGGGAGCTTCCGCGGGCCGGTCAACCGGTCGTCAAGCGGCCAGGCGCCGGAAGCGGCTGCCGTGGAAGACCAGTGGCGCACGGTCGGGTTCGGCCTTCAGGCCGTGGATCTCCAGCACGACGATGGTGTGGTCCCCTCCGGGGAACTCCGCGTGGAGCGAGCAGTCCAACCAGAGGTTGGCACGGCGGATGTACACGCTGCCGCCCTCGCCGGCCTCCCAGTCGACCTCCGCGAACCGGTCCCCGCCTCTTCCGGCCAGTGAGCGGCAGACCAGGTCCTGTCCCTCGGCCAGCACGCTCAGGCCCAGACGGCTCTGCCTGCGCAACTTCGGCCAGGTCGACGAGGTGTCCTGGACACAGACCGACACCAGAGGGGGGGCGAGGGAGACCGGGGTGAACGTACTCGCGGCCATGCCCACCGGCGTACCGGAGTCGAGCGCGCACAGGGCTGTCACCCCGGACGGGAAACAACCGAAGGCCTGGCGCAGCACGGCGGGATCCGTCGGTGTCGCGACGAGCGGGCTCATCCGGTGACCTCCTGACCCGACAGGACCGCGCCCAGGCGACGCATCGAGCCGTTGTTGCCGGCCACGTGCTGGGAGACGCAGCGGACATCGCGCCAGCGACGCTGCAGGGGGCTGGAGCTGTAGATCCCGGAGCTCCCCGACAGCGTCATGATCTCGTTGAGTATCCGGATGCCCTCGTGGTGGATGTGCTGGTGGCCGCCGGTGTAGCGGAACCACTCGGCCGGGGTGGGCTCGTCTCCCGCCAGGGCCCGGTCCATGACCGTTCGGCCGGTCCGCTCCAGCAGGGCGTCGAGGGCCGCCGTACGCAGGTGCAGCTCGGCGAACCTCTCCTGGAACACCGGATCCTCACCGATGACCACCCTCGGGTTGAACGCCGGCCGCTTGGTGGCGGCCAGTTCGGCCAGGTCGCCCAGCGCACCCTCCAGACAGCCGACGATGACGGCGTCGTGCGAGGCGCCCGTGGCCGTGTACGGCAGGTCGTAGAAGGGAGCGGGGATGTTGTTGCCGCCCATCAGCGGGCCCGTGAAGCGCTCCGGCACGAAGACGTCGTCCATGGTGAAGTCGGTGCTCTGTGTGGCACGCAGGCCCACCGCGTCCCATGTGTCGAGGAAGGACACGTGCTCGGGGCGGATCAGCGCGACGCGCATGTCGGGGCGCCCGTCGGGCAGCGGGGGCGCGCCCTCGACCACGAAGCCCGCGAGGATCCAGTCCGGGGTGAACGAGCCGCTGGCCAGCGGCCAGCGGCCACTGATCCGGTAGCCGCCCGCCACCGCCGTCGCCGCCCCCTTCGGGGCGATCGCCCCACGGAGCATCAGGTCCGCGCCGTCGCCGAAGACCTCTTTCTCGAGCGTCTCCCGAGGCAGCGACCGCACGAAGAACCAGGCCATCGAGGCGGCCTGAACGGTCCAGCCGGTCGAGCCGTCGGCACGCGAGATCTCCCGGACCACTCGCGCGCTCTCCACCAGGTCGAGTTGCGCGCCGCCCCATGCCGTGGGCAGGGCCATCCGGAACACGCCGGCCTGACGCAGGGCCGTGATGATCTCCGCGGGAACCGACCGGGCCGCCTCGGCCTCGGCCGACCGCGCCGCGATCTCGGGCAGATGCGCGCGGACACGGCCGAGCACGCCGTCGTCGGTTGCCCGGTCGGAGGATGCGGGGGGCTGGAGCAATGTCGTCATGATGTGTCCTTGTGAGTGCCTGCGGTCGGAGACGACCGCCGCGGTCCTGGAGCGGTCGGCGCGGTCCTGGGGCCATCGGCGCGTCCCGTTCACTGCCCGAATGATGTGGGGCGTGGCACAGGCCCCGCTTGTATGGGAGAGCACAGGTTTTTGCTCGGGTGAGAACAGTTCCCGACCGGCCACAGCGGCGGGACGTCCCGCACAAGTGGCCGGTCGCAGAACGGGTCGGATTTCGCCCGGGGTGTCCTACACTCCGGCCAGGAGGAGAGCAGAATGCCCCGGATGACGACGCCGAGCGATGCCACGGCCGGCGAGAGGCTGGAATCCTGGCGGGACGCCGTCAGCCGGAGCCTGGTGCCCCTGGCGGTCCTGCCTCGCGAATGCTCCGACTTCCGCGCGTCGCTGCACGCCGCGCGGGTGGGCCAGGTACAGATGTCGGTCATCACGGCCGAACCGCACAGCGTCGCGCGCACCCGACGGCACATCACCTCCGACGCGCCCGACCTCCTCCAGCTCACGCTGCAGCTCAGCGGGCAGGGGGTGCTCACCCAGAAAGATCGTCAGGCCCAGGTGCGCCCGGGGGAACTGGTGGTCTACGACACCCGCTCGCCCTTCACCTACGACTTGCGGCAGTCCCACACCGGCCTCGTCCTGATGTTCCCCCGCGCCATGCTGCGCATCACGGAACGTGATCTGGCGCGGGTGACGGCGACACCGGTGCCGTGCCACGACGGGCTCGGCCAAGTCGTGCAGCCCCTCCTCTACGGGCTGGCGCGGCAGATGGCACACCTGGAGTCCTGTGGCGCGCCCCGGTTCGCCGACCACGTGGTCGGTCTGATCGGCACCCTTCTCGCGGAGCAGGCCGGGGCGGACCGGACAACCGAGGAGGACGGCCCGGGCGTGCTCACCCAGCGCCTGTTCACCTACATGGAGGAGCGGCTCGCCGACCCCGGGCTGAGCCCCGAAGGCATCGCGGCCGCCCACCGCATCTCCCGCCGCTACCTGTACAAGTTGCTGGCCGCACAGGGACACACCGTCTCGGGCTGGATCCGGGAACAGCGTCTGGAACGGTGCCGGCGCGACCTCGCCGATCCGGCCATGGACCACCTTCCGGTCGGCGCCATCGGTGGACGCTGGGGCTTTTCCGACCCGGCCCACTTCAGCCACGCCTTCAAGGCGGCCTACGGCATGAGCCCCCGGGCTGCGCGCGCGGCCGCCCTCAGGCTGCCTGGTAGTTGAAGAACCCCTGTCCCGACTTGCGGCCCAGCAGGCCCGATTCGACCATGCGGCGCAGCAGCGGCGGCGGGGCGTACAGCGGTTCGCGGTACTCCTCGTACAGGGCCTCGCCTATCGCCGCCACCGTGTCCAGGCCGATGAGGTCGGCCAGGCGCAGCGGGCCCATGGGGTGGGCGCAGCCGGCGGTCATGGCCGTGTCGATGTCCTCGGCCGTCGCGGTGCCGGAACCGACCATGCGCACCGCTGCCAGCAGGTACGGAATCAGCAAGGAGTTGACGACGAATCCCGCGCGGTCCTGAGTGACGATCGTCTTCTTGCCCAGGGTCTCGGCGGCGAAGCCGCGTACGCGCTGTTCCGTGGCCTTGGAGGTGTGCATCGAGGGGATCACCTCGACCAACGGCATGGCGGGGACCGGGTTGAAGAAGTGCAGGCCCACCACCGCCTGAGGACGTCCGGTCACGGCGGCGAGCCGGGCGATGGGGATCGAGGAGGTGTTGCTGGCCAGCACGGCGGACGGATTGGTGACCACCTTGTCCAGCTGTTGGAACAGCTCTGTCTTGGCCCGCTCGTCCTCGACGGCGGCTTCGATCACCAGGTCGGCGCCGGACAGCCGGGACAGGTCGTCGGTGACCGAGATCCCGGCGAGGGCGTGGGCGCGGTCTTCCGGGCCGATGGCGCCGTGCTTCTCCGCCTTGAGCAGTGAGTCGGCGACGCCTGTCAGCCCGGCGCGGGCCCTGTCCTCGGTGACGTCGCACAAGGTGACGTGCAGCCCGGCCCGGGCGCAGACCTCGGTGATGCCCCGGCCCATCTGCCCGGCGCCGACGACGCCCACGTGCTTGATCGCTGTCATGTTCTCCTCCGCCTGTTCCCGCGTCCGGCGGCGCTTGGCCGACGCCGTGACGGTCTGTGCCGCGGTGTCGAGACTAGGCCGGGGACAACCCCTCTGACCTGCTCTGATGATGCGTTTTCGGCGCACAAACATGCGCCGGTCCGGTGTCGGCAGGTGGCCGGACACCCGCCGGAGAGCGGGGGTTTCAGCCGGCGGTGACAGTGGCGGCAGCCGCCTCCCGCAGACGGCGGATCACACCGCGCACCGCGGGCGAGGTCTCGCCCCTGCGGAAGGCGCCGACCAGACTGGTCGTCAGCGCCACGTCGGCCAGCGGACGGTAGGCCACGCCCGGGATCTGGACGCGGCGCAGCGAATCGGGGACCAGGGCGACCGCGAGACCTCCGCCGACCATGGTCAGAGCCGCGATGAAGTCCCGTACCGGGGGAGCACACCGCGGGCTGAAGCCCCCTTGCTCCGCCACGTCGAGGATCTGGTCGCGGCAGCCGTACTCCTCGTCGAAGTGCGGGGCGACGAAGCACTGGTCGCGCAACTGTGCCGCCGGGACCGCCTCGTAGGCCGCCAGCGGGGCGCCGGCCGGCAGGGCCAGGACGACGTCCTCGGTGAGCAGGCGGGTGGCCGTGACCTCGGGCGGGTACTCCGGCCTGAAGCGCAGGAATCCGACGTCGATGTCCCCGCAGACCAGCGCCTCCAGTTGGGCGGGTGTCTCCAGCTCACGCACCTGCACGGTCAGTTCGGTGCCGGGAGCGGCGCAGCGGGTGAGGACGTCGGTCAGCACCCCGGAGAAAGCGGCCGAGGCGACGTAGGCGATCTGGGCGTGACCCAGTTCTCCGCGACCGGCACGCCGGCCTACGGCCTCGGCCCGGGCGGCCTGGGCGAGGGTCAGCCGCGCCTCTTCGAGGAACAGCACCCCGGCGCTGGTGAGCGCGGGGCGGGTGCGCCGTCCGCGGTCGATGAGCCGCACACCGAGGTGTGACTCCAGTGCTCTGACCTGGGCGCTGAGTGCCGAGGGGGCAAGGTGCAAACGGTCGGCCGCCCGTGCGAAGTGCAGTTCCTCCGCGACGACGACGAACGATTCCAGCCAGCGCAGTTCCATCGGCTCCTCCATCCCGCCGGGCCCGCTCCGAGGAGGGAACGGGCTGGGTGTACGGCCTGTGGTGAGCACACCCCGCGGCGCTCGTCAGGGCAGAACAGGATCGCCGCGGGGTGAGTAGGGGGCAGGGGCCGTCGGCAGCACGGCCGGTGGCGGTTCAGGGGATGACGACGTAGTTGCTGAATCCGCCGTCGCGGTCCTCGAGTCCCGAGATCGCCTCGTTGACCCTGGCCAGCGGGAAGGGCTTGGTCTGCAGGTACGACAGGTCCAGGGCGCCGGTGGCCACCATGTCGGCGAGTTCCTGCCCCTGGGCGGTGGAGAACCAGTTGGAGCCGATCAGCTGCACCTGTTCGTCCATGAGCCACTTCACGTCCACGGGCAGCCGGTCGGCGACGCCGCCGACGTTGACGACCCTGCCGCCGCGGCGGACGCCCTGCATGGAGTCGAGCATCGTCTCCACCGGGGCCTTGGCGCCCAGCGCGCTGATCACGTAGTCGGCGCCCTCACCGCCGGTGCGGGACTTGGCCCACTCACCGGTGGAGCCGTCGCCGAGCCGCATGACCTCGATCCGCTCCGGGGCCAGTTCCTTGACGCGCTTGAGGAGTTCCTCGTTGCGGCCGGTCCCGAGGACCCGGGAGGCGCCGGAGGCGAGCGCGAGCAGGGTCGACGCGACACCGAGTGTGCCCGTGACCCCGTCGATCAGCGCGACCTGGCCGGGGCCGGCGGCGGCGTTCCTGAGGGCTCCGTAGGACGTGCCGATGTAGCCGAGCTTGCCGGCCTGCTCGAAGGTCATGTTGTCGGGGAGGTTGACGATCGAGGACTGGGGTGCGGTCATGTACTGCGAGAAACCGCCGTACGGATACAGGTCGAAGATCCGCTGGCCGTCGCGCGAGGTGCTGAAGTAGCCGTTCAGCGTGAAGTAGCGGCAGCGGCTCAGTTCGCCGCCCCGGCATACCTGGCAACTGCCGCACCCGCGCAGCGGGTTGACGTACACCCGGTCGCCGGGCTTGGTGTGCAGCACCGCATCGCCGACCGCCTCGACCACACCCGCGGCGTCCAGTCCGAAGATCGCGGGGAACTTGGGCAGCGGCTGGTGCGGGAACCAGGTGGGCCAGTTGTTGATCACGTTGGCCATGTTCGGCACGATCCCGCACGCCTTGACCCGCACCAGCACGTCGGTCGCCCGCGGGGTGGGCACGTCGATGCTGTCGATCGACATCGGCTCACCGAGCGCGTGCAGTCGTGCAGCGAGCATTTTCGCCATCGAAATACTCCTTGGAAATACTCCGTCCCGACGGTCGAGGGGCGGAGGAAACATTGAGGGTCCTTTACGGCGCCGAGTTCTACGATGTCGGGAAGGGATTGCGATAATTTTCCTCGAGGTCGATGTCCAGCAGCCCCATGATGCGGACGCCCGAGTTGTACCAGGCGATGGACAAGGACAGTTCGACCATCTGCCGGTCCGTCAGCAGGTCGGCGGCGGCACGCCAGGTCTGCTCGGAGACGTCGACCTGGAGCGTGGACTCCTTGGCGAGGCGCATCACGGCCTTCTCCGTGTCGTCGAACAGACCCGAAGACTCGAAGTCGGGCACCGCCGCGAGCTGTTCCTCGGTGAGTCCGGCCTTGAGCCCGTGCGACTGGTGGTGCGCGACCTCGTACGCGGACCGGGTCGCGTATCCGACGGTAAGGATCGCCAGTTCCCGCAAACGGGGGCTGAGGTCGGCGGCTCGCAGCGAGTTGGCGTAGGTCAGGAAGGCGTCCAGCTGGGCCGGCGCGTTGGCGAGGGCGAGGAAGATGTTCGCCGTCGGTACCTTGCGTTCGGCTTCCAGCCGGTCGTACAGGGGTTTGTGTGCCGGGTCCGCGTCCTCGCGGTTCAGGTAGGGCACTCGTGCCACGGTGTCTCCTCGGGTGACGTAGGGGTGAAGGGGCCGGGCCGGGCCGGGTCAGGGGGCGGACTGCTCCAGCAGGAAACGTTCGAGTGACATCGGCTTCGGCGGCTCGGCCGGCGGGATCAGCGGCGCGCCGACGAAGGGCGACGCCTCGAAGTACCACTTCTCCAGGGCCGGCAGACCCCAGCGGGCGTTGGTGCTCAGCGACGCGGCGTCCCAGCGGACGGGCTCGATCTCGGTGTCGATCGTCTGGTAGTGGCTGTTGAAGACCTCCACCCGGTGCCCGTCGGGGTCGCGGAGGTAGGCGAAGAGCATTCCGCCCGGCCCGTGCCGGCCGGGGCCGCGCTCCACCCCGTCGCCGTAGCCGAGGATGCCCGCCCAGTCGCAGGCGGTGAAGATGTCGCGGCTCTCGGAGACGGTGTAGGCGAAGTGGTGCAGGGCGGGCCCGGTGTTCTCGACGATCGCCAGGTCCAGGCAGGTGCCCTTGCGGTACATGAAGGCGCCCAGCAGTTTGTCGCCGTGCTCCAGGTACTCCGAGTTGCGGAAGCCGAGCTCGCTGTAGAAGGCGCACAGCTCGTAGGTGTCGGGCGCGAAGATCTGGTAGTGGTCCAGCCGCTGCGCGTGGGCGCCCTTGTAGGAGGCGAAGTCGATGTGCAGCCGAGGCCGGGTCTCCATGTGCGCGCACAGTTCGAGCGGGGTGCCGATGGGGTCGCTGACGTGCAGGGTGCGGCCCTGGTACGGGGCGTCGACCCACTCGGCGGGCAGCCCCCGCTCACGGAACCAGGCGTACGCGAGGTCCAAGTCCTCGTCGAAGAAGACCCGGTAGCCGACCCGCCTGCACGATCCTGCTCCCTCCTCGTCCAGCTCCAGCACGAGGCTGTGGTGGCACGCCTCGGCCAGGCCGCGGAGGTAGCAGGTGCGTTCGTCCTCGTCGCTGACGACGAGGCCCAGCGCGTTCACGTAGAAGTTCCGGCTCTCGGCCAGATCGGCGACCGTGAGACGGACGTGACTGGAGCGGGTGATGTTGAAATTCGGGCGCAGATTGACGGGTGGCAGCATGCTGGTCTCCGTGCTCGGATCGGCTTTTGGAATTCGAATGACTTTAATGCTCCGAAGCCGATTCAGGGCCTGGACGCAAAGGACGTGGGGTCGGCGAACGGGAACGCGGACCAGCCGCTGAATTCGGCGGAATCACCGAGGGACTCCTCGATGCGCAAAACCTCGTTCCACTTCGCCATGCGCTCGGAGCGGGTGAACGATCCCACCTTCAGCTGGCCGGCGTCCCAGCCGACGCTCAGATGGGCGATGGTGATGTCCTCGGTCTCTCCGGAACGGGCCGAGACGATCGTGCCGAAGCCGGCGTCCTTTCCGGCCCGCAGGGCCTGGAACGCCTCCGTGACCGTGCCGGCCTGGTTCGGCTTGATGAGGACGGCGTTCACCGCTTTGCCGGTGGCCGCGGCCTCCACCCGTTCGGCGTTCGTGACGAGGTAGTCGTCGCCGATCACCTGGCAGTGGCGGCCGTGGCGCCGGGTGAACTCCAGCATTCCGTCGTGGTCGTCCTCGCCCACCGGGTCCTCGACGGACAGGATCGGGTACTGCCTGATCCAGCCGCCCAGCATGTCGATCAGCGCCTCGGTGTCCAGGGTGCGGTCGTCCAGGGCCAGGGTGTACTTGCCCGCACTGCCGAACTGCGAGGCCGCGACGTCCAGGGAGATGCCGACCTGGGTGGCGGGAGCGAACCCCGCGCTCTCGATGGCGAGGCTCAGCGTCTCCAGCGCTTCCTCGTTGGAGTCGAAGGCGGGCCAGAAGCCGCCCTCGTCGGCGACGCCCTGGGCCTTGCCGGCGGCGCGCATCAGGCTCCCGGCCGCCCGGTAGATCTCCGCCGTCCAGTCCAGTGCCTCGGAGAAGCTCCGTGCCGCGGGGCAGACCACCATGAAGTCCTGGACGTCGACCCGGCGGTCCGCGTGGGCGCCGCCGCCGAAGATCTGGATCTCCGGCAGCGGAATGCGGACCGGATGCCCGCCCGCCAGGTGCTGCCACAGTGGTACGTCCGCCGAAGCGGCGCCGGCGTGCAGGACCGCCATGGACGTGGCCACGATCGCGTTGCCGCCGAGACGGCCGCGGTCGGGGGTGCCGTCCAGGTCCACCAGAAGGCGGTCGACGGCCTCCTGGTCGGCCGCGTCGAGGTCCAGCAGAGTGGGCGCGATCTCACGGTTGACCGACGCCACCGCGCGCCGGACGTCGAGTCCGCCGAAGCGGTCGCCGCCGTCGCGCAGGTCGAGCGCCTCGCCCTGTCCCGTCGAGGCCCCCGCGGGTGCGATGGCCCGTCCGATCGCGCCGTCCGCGAGGTGGACCTCCACCTCGACGGTCGGCCGGCCGCGTGAGTCCCACACCCTGCGACCGTGGAGCCTGGCGATCCGCGTGTCTGTCATGACGGTGCGACCTTTCGGAGTTCGGGACGATGAGCGGGAGGAACCCCTGCCGACCGGCGGCGGGAGAGGGCGAACCCATGGTGCGACACAGGGACCCCGACTGATGAATGCTAACGATAGCGCAATCCTGCGAAGAGCTGACTGACCTGTCAAGGGCCAGGCAGTATCGAGTTCGGTGCGGCCGCTGATTGCTCTTGCGGCAGGGGTGCGTCTTCAGGTGAGTGCTATCGTTCGCACAATCTGATCGCGCCCCTCGAAAGTGAGCCCCCTATGGCATCCGAGCCCTCGGCGACGCCGATGACCCTCACCACGGTTGTCGCCAGCACACGCCCCGGACGCGTCGGCAGATCCGTCGCGGACTGGTTCACCGCCAGGGCCGCGGAACACGACGGGTTCGAGTCGCACCTCGTCGATCTGCGCGAACTGGCTCTGCCCTTCTACGACGAGCCGCACCCGCCGGCGCTGCGGCAGTACACCAAGAGCCACACCGTGGAGTGGAGCCGGATCGTGGACGCGTCGGACGCGTTCGTCTTCGTCACCCCGGAGTACAACGGCGGCTTCCCGGCCCCGCTGAAAAACGCCTGGGACTACCTCGTCGTGGAGTGGCAGCACAAGCCGGCCGCGTTCGTCAGCTATGGAGGGGTATCGGCGGGCACCCGGGCGGTGCAGATGGCCAAGCAGGTGGTGGCGAACCTCAGGATGCTGCCGATCGGCCCGACCGTGAGCATCCCGTTCGTCACCGAGGTCGTCGCGGACGGCGTCTTCCGGCCCGGCAAGATACACGAGACCGCTGCCGAGCAGGTGCTCGACGAACTCGCCCGTACCGCCGGCGTCATGCGCCGGTTGCGTGGCGGAACGTCCTGATGACGTACTGGCGTGAACCGGCTCGACCGAAGTGACCGACGTGACCGGCGGCACGGAGGGCGCCCGGAGCGATGTGCTCCGGGCGCCCTCGGCGTCGTGCGCCGGCTTGCCGGCGGACCGAGGAGCCGGGCGGGGTCCGGTTCATGGACCGGGCGAGCCGGGTGGGACTGCGAACGGAGGGCCCCGGCGGCGCAGGCCCCGCATGGATCGGGGCCCGAGCCCGGCAGCGCCTCAGCCGCGCCCGGAGGTCGTCGCCGCCGCGCCGGGGGGTGCCGTGCTGCCGCGCAGGACAAGCGATCCGAGGGAGACCGACGTGTACGGCCCGTCGTTGTCCGGCTTGGTCTTGAGGCGGCGCATCAGCCACAGCGCGCAGCCGGTGGCCATCTCCTGGATCGGCAGACCGGTCGTGGTGAGCCCGGGTCCCCACCAGGAGAAACCCGGTTCGTCCCCGAACCCGACCACGGACAGCTCCCCGGGCACTTTCACGCCCTGTTCGGACAACTCCTCCAGCACACCCAGGGTGAGCTGAGTCGACCCCAGGACGAGTGCCGTGGGCGCGTCCGGGCCGTCCAGCAGCCGGCGTGTGGCCCGGCGGCCGTGGTCCACGGACGAGGGGGGCCACAGCTCTGTGCGCCCGGCGTCGTCCGGCAGGCCGCCTTCGCGCAGGGCGCTGCGGAATCCGCGCAGCCGCTCGGCGCCGGTGGGCAGCTCCTCGGGGCCGCCCATATAGGCGATGCGAGTGTGGCCCAGCTCCACCAGGTGAGCGGTGGCCTGACGCAGGGCCTGGTGGTCGTCCACGCCGAACCACTGGGAGCCGAGGGCGGGGTGACGGCGCAGTAGTTGCAGGTGCGGCAGGGTGCGCAGAAGCTTGACGGAGTCGCCGTGCGGGCGCGCGGTGGGCACGATGATGACGCCCGCGACGCGGTTGGCGGACAGTTCCCGGAGGTGGCGCAGCTCCACCATCCGGTCGTCGTCGGTCTCCGAGAGCATCAGCTGGAAGCCCTCGGCCTGCATGTTCTTCGACAGCTGATGCGCGATGGTCGAGTAGAAGCTGTTGCGGATGTCCGGGATCACCAACGCGACCACGTTGCTCGACGCTCCCCGCATCATCCGCGCCGCACGGTTGCCCACGTAACCCATTTCGGACGCGGCCTGGCGGACCCGGAACTTGGTCTCCTCGCTGATGCGGGGGTCGTCGGAGAGCGCCCGGCCGACCGTCGAGACGGAGACCCCGAGGCGTTCGGCGATGTCCCTGGTCGTGATCACGTGAGCGGCTCCCTCAGGCGACTGGTCCGGTGCCATTGCTTTCCGCGTGCCAACGATAGCAATCCCGTCGCGCTCCGCGGTCGGAAAGCGAGGGCATCGGAGTTGAGCAAAGCCCCCATGCTAACGTTAGCACTGCGGGAGGTGCCCGTGCAGCCGCCCGCGGCTGCCTAGTTGCGGAGGTTTCCGTGAGGATCGTCAGGTATGCCGTCGACGGGGTGCGCCACTACGGAGGATTCGAAGACGGGGACGCCGGGATCATGAGATGCGAAGGCGATCCCTTTACCGGATTGTCTCCCACGGGGCAGGTCGACGAAGTCGCTGACGTGGTCGTTCTCCCGCCCCTCGAAAGGCCGCGGATCTTCGGGTTCGCCTACAACTACGCCGCACACATCGACGAAACCGACCGGGACGTCCCGGAAGTTCCCGTGTGTTTCATGAAGCCGAGCACCGCTGTCGTCGGGCCCGGCGATGCCATCGTCTATCCGGCGGACGGTGAACTCATCCATTTCGAAGGCGAGTTGGTGGCCGTCATCGGAAAGGAAGCCCGCCATGTGAAGGCTTCCGAGGCCCATGAGTACATCCTCGGTTACACCTGCGGTAATGACGTCAGCGACCGAATCGTCCAGCGCAGGGAAAGCGCGTTCGGAACGCTGCTCATCGGGAAGGGGCAGGACACGTTCGCTCCGCTCGGACCGGTCATCGCCACCGGACTCGACCCCTCGGACCTGTCGCTGACGACCCGGGTGAACGGCGTCGTCGCGCAGTCGGCGAGCACGGCCGATCTGCTGCTCGCGGTTCCCGACCTCGTCGCCTATCTGAGCCGCTACCTGACGCTGCTGCCCGGAGACGCGATCATGACCGGAACGCCGTCCGGTGTCGGGCCGATCCGTCCCGGGGACGAGGTCGAGGTGGAGATCGAGGGCATCGGCGTCCTGCGCAACCCGGTCGTGGCCGAGAGCCACTGAACCGCGGGCGCCCACCCGGTGACCGGTCGCCAGGGCCTGTTCCACCGCTCGCCGGTGGAACAGGCCCTGTGGTGTGTCGGCGCAGGGACCTCGCCCCGCCACCGGAAAACCCGTGTCGCACCAGCCGATCGGCAGGTGCGACACGGGTGACGGGTCCCAGCGGGGCCGGCCCGTCAGCGGACCGCGTTGTTGAACCGTGAGGTGCGGACGAAGGCCAGGGCGGCGACGCCCACCAGCGGCAGGGCTGTGACCTGCAGCAACCCGGCCCGGCTCCAGCCGAAGGAGTCCACCAGGGCGGCGAAGAGCAGGCCCGAGAAGGCTGCCGTTCCGTAGTAGCTGGTGACGAAGAGGCCGGAGGCGCGTCCGATCTGCGCGGGACGGACGGCCCGCTGCATCGCGCTGTTGGTGTTCGGGTAGATGAAGCCGAGGCCGAAAGCGCCCATGAGGAAGGCGAACACGCACTGCAGGCCGACTCCGGCTTGCGTCGTGTAGATGCACACGCTGACGGCGGAGACGGCCAGCATGCTCACGATCAGCAGGGTGCGCTGGTCGACGCGGTCACCGAGCCAGCCGCCGAAGAGGGCCGTCATGCCACCGAAGCCGAGGAGGCTCATGGCCAGTGCGGCCTGCTCGGGGGTGTAGTGCAGTGAGGTGATGAGGTACGTCGGGTAGAGGCCGAGGAACCCGTAGATGGCCACACCGCTGACGACCGAGTGGACGACCAGCGCGATGGTGTTGCGGTTGTAGGGGGAGGTCGGCATGTACTCGTAGGTCCTGGTCGAGACGGTCTTGTCCACGGAGTGCTCGGTCAGGCCGGCCTTCACGAGGAACAGGGAGGCGGCGGCGATCAGCAGACCGGCCGCGCCGAAGAGATAGAAGGGCGAGTGCCAGGTGCCGTGCGCGTTCATCAGGCGGACGCCGATGAGCGGGGCGATGAACACGCCGAGGGAGTAGCCGACGCCGATGGTGCCGAAGGCGAGGCCGCGGCGGTGAGCGAAGAAGGCGCCGATCGCCGCGAAGATGGCGGCGGACTGCATGCCCTCGCCGAAGCCGGAGACGACCCGGTACAGGCTCATGTCGGCGAAACCGGTCGCCAGTGGTGTGGCCATCGTACCCAGGGAGTAGATCACGATGCTGACCAGCAGCACGGTCTTGCGGCGGAAGCGGTCGAGCAGGTAGCCGGCGGGCAGGCCCGCCAGGGCCATGCCGAGAGTGAAGTTCGTCGCCAGCAGCCCGCCCTGCTCCAGGGAGAACCCGTAGTCCGCACGGATGGCGGGCAGCAGCGGGGGGAAGACCTGGCGGTCCATCGCGTTGACCATGTAGGAGAGGACCACCAGAAGGAAGCCGACCCCGATCATGACGCGGGAAATGGGGAGACGGCTGCTTTCCTGTGCGTCGCCGACGGGTACTGCACTGGTGTCGACTTGCGCTGCGTGAGTCATAGCGGCTCCTGAGAGGGAAGGGGCCGCGGCATGCCGCGGCGGATCCACCACCGGTACGGGGCGCGTACGGGCGGTGACGAGAAGCGGTGAGCTGAACACGGACTCGTGCCGACGAGGGCGAAATGCCGCCGGCAACAATGGATCAGGAGGCGGTGGGCTGCCGCGCGGTCGGACACCGGCTGCGGAATTCAGCCCGACTTCGCCTGTCGGGGACGTCCGTGGCTATGGCGTCTTCGACAGCCGGACATCGTGCGGACGCTTGGCGGTCACACGGTCGGCGCTGGCAGAAACCATGAAGGCAAGCACCCGGCGCGTCAAGACGTGAGGAGAGGATTTCTTCGCCGGTATTCGCTTTCACCGGGAGTATCGGCATTCGGGCTGGGGCAGAGGCCCGCGGGAGGGATGTCGTCCCGGGAGCGCATGCCGAGACCTTGACGCCCCACGAACCCTCGGTGCTATCGTTAGCATCGCGTGGCTATGACAGAGTGATGCGACGTACCCCGGCTTCTCGTGACCCGTTCCAGGGACGTACCGCGACGCCCGGACCGACCACAAGTCGGCGAGCGCCGGCACCGAACCGAGTCCAGCGACTCGATCCCCTCTCCGCTCCCCCCGTGGTGGCCGGCAGTCCCGTCGGACAGGCTGCCGGCCCCCTGCGGGCGGCGATCACACCGCTCACCGGCCGCGACCGGGTAGGACACCCGCCGCGGCCGTACGATTTCTGCGAGGACGACCTGCCATGACTTCCCCGAGCCGTCTGGGCACCGTGCTGCTCACCGACTACGCCTGGCCCGACGACTCCGTCGAGCGATTGGTCATCGAGAAGGCGGGCCACACCCTGGTGACAGGCCCCGCCGAACCCGCCTCCGCCGAGGCGATCGAGGAACTGGTCGCCGAGCACCGGCCTGCCGGAATCCTCACCTGCTGGGCCCCCGTCTCCGCCACCGCGATCGGGGCCGCACCCGGCCTGCGCATCGTGGCCAGACTCGGCGTCGGCCTGGACAACATCGCAGTGGAAGCCGCCACCGAGCGGGGCGCATGGGTCACCAACGTTCCGGACTACTGCGTCGAGGAGGTCTCCGACCACGCCGTCGGCATGGTGCTCGCCTGGACGCGGGGCCTGGCGGTGTTCGACCGCGAGGTCAGAGCCGGACGATGGAACCCCGCGAGCGCCCGGCTGCGCCGGTTGTCCACGCTGACCTGCGGCATCGTCGGCTACGGACGCATCGGACGGGCCACCGCGGCCAAGCTCGGCGCGTTCGGCTGCCGGATCCTGGCCCACGACCCCTTCCCGCCGGAGGACGCCCCCGGGGTGGAGCGGGCGGGCCTGGAGGAACTGCTGCGCCGCAGCGACGTGGTGATCCTCCATGTGCCGCTCACCCCCGGCACGCACCACATCATCGGCGCCGAGCAGCTGGCGCTCATGAAGCCGGGCGGCCTGCTGGTCAACGTCAGCAGGGGCCCCCTGGTGGACACCGACGCGGTCGTCAAGGCGCTCGACAGCGGGCACCTCGACTCAGCCGCGTTCGACGTCCTGGAGTCCGAACCGCACGTGCCCGCCGCGCTGCTGGACCAGCCGGGCGCGCTGATCACTCCCCACGTCGCCTTCTCCTCCGACGCCTCGGTGACGGAGCTGCGCCGCCGCGCAGCCGAAGAAGTCGTACGGATCCTGGCGGGCGAGCCGCCGGCCCACGCCTGCAACAGCCCCCGCGGCCTGACCACCGGGTCGGGTGAGCGGTGATGAGTCCCGCCTCCGTGCAGGCGGGTCCGGACCCCGCGCTGTCCGGCTTCCTGACCGCCCACCAACTCGCCGACCCTGGTGAGAGCGCACGCTGGACCCCGCTCGCCGGCGGTGTCTCGTCCGACCTGTGGCGGGTGGACCTGCCGGGACGCTCCCTCTGCGTCAAACGCGCCCTGGCCCGGCTCAAGGTCGCCGCAGACTGGCAGGCACCGGTGTCGCGCAACGCCTACGAGTGGGCGTGGATGCGGTTCGCGTCCCGGCACCGACCGGAGAGCGTGCCGGAACTCCTGGCCCACGACCCCGGAGCCGGCCTCTTCGCCATGGCGTATCTGCCCCCCGAGCGGTACCCGATGTGGAAGGCGCAACTGCTCCACGGCGAGGTGGACGTGACGACCGCGGCGGCCGTCGGAGAGGCACTCGGCATGCTGCACGCGGCGAGCGCGGGCGACGCGTCCCTGGCCGCCGAGTTCGCCACCGACGACAACTTCCACGCACTGCGCGTCGAGCCGTACCTGCTCGCCACCGCGGCAGCCCACCCGGCCCTGAGCGACATCCTGCACAGCCTCGCCGAGCGCACGGCCGCCACCCACCTGGCCCTGGTCCACGGTGACGTCAGCCCCAAGAACATCCTCGTCGGCCCGTCGGGTCCCGTGCTGCTGGACGCCGAGTGCGCCTGGTACGGAGACCCGGCCTTCGACCTCGCCTTCTGCGTCAACCACCTGCTCCTCAAGAGCCTGGTACTGCCCGGGCACCGAACCGGCCTCCTGCGGTCCGCCCGCACGCTGGCCGAGGCATACGTCCGGTGCGTCGACTGGGAGCCCCGGCCTGCCGTCGAGGCACGAGCCGCCTCCCTGTTGCCCGCGCTGCTGCTCGCGCGCGTGGACGGCAAGTCCCCGGTGGAGTACCTGACGGCAGACCGGCACCGGCTGTTCGTCCGCACGGTGGCATCCGCCCTGCTCCGGGCACCGGCCCCCACGGTGGAGGACGTGCTGGACGCCTGGACCACCGCGCTGACGACCCTGACCGAGTCCGGCACCGACCGGTCCGACTGAAACGACGGGTTCGACGCAGCCGGCGGACCCGACCGAGGAGAGACACATGCGCAGAGTCGTCACCGGCCACGACGAGGACGGAAGGTCGGTCGTCGTCAGCGACGGCCCCGTCCCGCGCAGCCGCGAATTCAGCAGCCTGCCGGGCTGGGTGTCCCGCCTGCCGTGGGCCACCGACCCCGGCGAACCGGTCAGCCGGGCGGGGGAGGACCCCACGCCGAAGGTGACCAGCCTGCTCCCGGCCCCAGGCGGCACCCGGTTCATCGTGCTGACCTTCCCACCGGACACCGCGATGGCCGACCCGGCCTTCGACCCCGTCGCCTTCGACCGGGAGCAGCGGGCCGACTCGCCCGGCATCGCGGAACTCATCGAGCCCGACGGCATGCACACCACGCCGACTGTCGACTACGGCATCGTGCTGCAGGGCGAGATCGTCCTCGAACTCGACGACGGCCACCGCACCCGGCTCTCGGCGGGGGACGTCGTGATCCAGAACGGGACCCGCCACGCCTGGCGCAACCACGGCGACCGACCGGCCACGATGGCCTTCGTCCTCATCGGCGTCCCGCACGACGGCGAACGACCCTGAGTGCCGGGCTCCCATGAGGTGCCCGGCACCTGCGTCGTCCCGTCTCGGGCACAGCGTCCAGGTGACGCCCTCCGCATGACCGCTTCGGTCAGAGAACCGGGTTCTGCCGGCGAGCGGGCCCAACTGGCAGTCCTCACGGTCGCCGTCGCCAACCGTGGGGCAGGTCAGGAGGGGATGATCTGCCATTGCTGCCGCGTCTGCGACGTGTACGGCTGCTGCTCGATGTTGGCCCCGTCGGCGGTGCTGCCCTCGTCGACGCCGAGGGAAAGCCCGCTGTAGCGGTTGATGAGGAAGTAGTTTCCGTCACCGGTGGGCGTGACAGCCCAGTGCTGCTGGGGGGCGTTGGCGTCCGCCCAGATGCCGACGTTGCCGCCGTCCTCGCGAGCCAGACCCGCGACCTCCAGAAGCTTGCCGCTGCCCACACCCTTGATCTTGTAGTAGCCGTCGCCGGTGCTGGTGAAGGTCCACTTCTGGTTCGCCTGGTTGAGCCATGGCCACTGATGGACGTTGGTGCCGTTGGCGGTGCGCGCCCCCTCCACGTCGGCGACCCTGCCACTGTGGCGGGCCACCAGCCGATAGACAGTGCCGTCGCCGGGCAGTGTGGTGGACACCAGCGCCGGTTTGACCGAGCGGCCGCCGATCCTCACGCCGCCGATGTTGGCGTAGCCGCCGGTGGCCGCATTGACCTGGATCCGTACGAAGCCCACGTTCCGGTTGGGCCACTCCACCAGCTTGTACTTGCCGTCGCCGGCCCATGTGCCGGTGGCGACCTGGGTGAAGGTGACACCGTCGGTGCTGGTCAGGATGGTGTACGAAGTGATGTCACCGTCAGTGGAGTTGGTGCGGTTCCACTGCTTGGGCAGGTACTCCAGGGTGGAGACGTCGCTCCACACGCCGCCCAGGTCGATGGTGATGGACTGGGGAAGCGGCAGGCCCCAGGTCGACCAGCAGGTTTCGTAGCGGACGTCGCTGAGTCCGTCGATGGCGTTGAGTGGTCCCTCGCCGGTGTGGAAGGCGGTCGCATAAGCGTTGACCGGTGTGACCGGGTGCTCGGCGCGCAGTGGCTGGGTGGGCAGCGGGGGCCGGGAGGTGTCCGGGCTCCAGGCGGCACCCACTTCGGCGAGCCGGTTGACGATGTTGGTGTCCAGCAGGCCGTTGCGGTTGGGCGGGCAGTTGAGGATGAACGAGGTGTACTTCGGCTCCAGGTCGGCCAGGTGCGACAGGATCGCGGCCTTGCTCATGAGGCCCTCGGTCGGGGTGGAAGGATGCCAGAACCAGCCGTTGCTGATGGTCTGCCCCTGCATTCCGGCGTAGGTGTTGCCCGCCGGCGCCGTGATCCCGAGCGGTTCCTCGAAGAAGATCGCGTCACTGAGGAAGGGCTCCGACAGCCCACCGATGTCGATCATGACGCAGTCCGGCTGCAGCTTCTTCACCAGCGAACGGATCCTCTGGTAGGAGACGGCCTGCTGCCCCATCTGCCATGCGTAGCCGTCGGTCATGAACATGTCTATGGTGCCGTAGTTGGTGAGCAACTCGGTGATCTGGCCGAGGATGAAGGTCATGTCGCCGGGCTGGATGGCATCGGTGATCTCGAGCCCGGTCACCTTGTGCCGGCTCTCCCATGCCTCGACGCCGAAGGTGCGGTCCCAGATCGAGTAGTAGAACCCGACCTTCAGCCCCTTCGCCCGGAACGCATCGCAGTACGCCCGCACGACGTCCTGCTTGTAGGAGCTGTTCGCGACGTTCTGGGTGCCATGGGCGCTCGGCCACAGGGCGAAGCCGTCATGGTGCTTGGTGGTCAGGATGCCGTAACTCATCTTCGCGGCGACCGCCGCGTCGGCCCACTGCGCACAGGTGACGCTCGGGGGAGCGAAAAGGGTGGGGCTCTGGTTGGGTTCGGCCCACTCCTGGTTCGTGAACGTGCCCAGGCTGAAGTGGTTGAACATGCCGAACCGCATGTCGACCATCCTGCTCAGATTGCTCTGAGTGTCCGCGGCGGCCGCCTGCGGCAGAAGGCCGGAGAAGCGGGGGACGATCGGCAGGGCCGTCGCGGCGGTTGCCGCACCCGCCGCGCCGAGAAGCGTACGGCGCGTCATTCTGCGTGAGGACATGGCTGACTCCTGTGGATCGATGGCGTGGATCGCGGTGACGACGTGTCAGACGGCAGGCGACGGCCTGAGTGCCGGGGCACGCACGGACGGTCAACGTGGCGGTGACACGGTGCTCCGCTGGAACCTGACTCTTCGCGTGACAACACACCCGCTGCGAGGTGTGCTTTCGCCGGAGTGACATCGGATCTATTAACAAGCTTCAGTGCGAGCTCTGTCTAGAGGATCGACACAGGATCCCTTCCTCATGACTGATGGAGCAGTCAAGTATCAGGATCAAGCCGCCGGACGTAAGGGTCGGAAGGGTCAATAGATCGGATGAATGATGGACCGAGCCCACTGCCGTCTCGGGCGACACCGAAACGATGTGTGATGCGCGTCACGTCGCCCCATTGGTTACGTTGAGGTGACCGGTTACCGAGGGTGAGTATGGAGCCCGTAAGCAGGCGGGCTCACCTAAGAGAGCGCCTCGCATCCAGCCCGTATCGGTAGTCGTACTGCCTCCATGTCAGAGGCGTAGGGAGTGTTGTCATGACCAGCAAGAACGTCGACATCGCGCGTGAGTACTTCCAGGCCGTACAGAAGGGTGACCTGCCCAAGGTGGGGGAGCTTCTGGCCGAGGAGATCGTCTGGCATCAGCCGGGCGCCAACCGGTTCTCCGGTGAGCACAAGGGGCGCGACGCCGTCTTCGCGATGCTCGGCGGGATGATGGAGGCCAGCCAGGGCTCCTTCGCCATCGACACGATCCACGCCCTCATGGGCAACGGCGACATGGTGGCCGCCTCGATCCACTTCGCCGGGCGGCGCGAGGACGAGTCCATGAGCATGGACGGCGTGGATGTCCTGCGCCTCAAGGACGGCAAGATCGTCGAGATGTGGCTGTTCTCCGGCGACCAGGTGGCCGAGGATGCCTTCTGGGGGCAGTAGGCCCGCCCGTGTGTACCGCGGTGATCGTTGCGCAGCCGGCGACGACGGACGCGATGGCGGCAGCGAGTTCAGGACCCCGCGCCGTCGGGTCCACCGTCGCGATTTACGCCACGTCACCTCCGGTGACGGTCACGGTCACTGGCGGGCGTCGTAGCTCTCGCGTGCCGCGAGTACCTCGGTGAAGTGTTCCTCGGCCCAGAGTGCCAGTGCCTGAAGCGGGGCATGCAGAGTGCGCCCCAGCGCGGTCAATTCGTACTCGACCCGGGGCGGGACCTCGCCGTACACGTGCCGGGTGACGAGACCGTCACGCTCCAGGTCCCGGAGCGTCTCGGTGAGGACCTTGGCGCTGATGCCGTCGACGCCGGTGCGCAGGTCGCGGAAGCGCAAGGGGCCTGCGCTGAGCGCGATGACCACCATGGCCGTCCACTTGTTGGCGATGCGGGCGAGTGAGGTGCGGGACGGGCAGGTCGCCGTCATGACATCGAAGGCCGGAAACTGTGGCACGTCACACGTCCTCATGGGTCGGGTTGAGGCGACTATTACCGGCGATAGGTGCAAGCAAGATCCGGCAGGCAGCATTTTCACCGACGGCATCGCCTGGCGCCAGCCCGGCGCCCACCCCTTCTCCGGCAGCCGCCGCGGCGGGGAGATCCGGGGCGACTCGGGAGGTGGAGGCCCCCTCACCGCTGGACACCGGGGGCCGCGGCGGCACAGTGATGCCTGCTGAAGAGCGCGTCGGTTGTGAGGGGACGGGCCGGCCCGGTGGGACGGCGGGCTTCGCGGCACGGTCGCCGGCCGGGTTCCCGAACAGCTTTGCCCTATGCAAAGGTCTCGGGGACGGCACTCGAACGGCCTGGCAAGTCGCGGTTTACGGGCGGGTGCGGGAGGCAACCCAGGGGTCCACCGTCCCCCTCACCCGCCCAGGAGAAGTCCATGACCCAAGTCGCCGACTATGTGCTGCAGCGCCTGACCGAATGGGGCGTCCAGCGGGTGTACGGATACCCGGGCGACGGCATCAACGGATTGCTGGGTGCCTTCGACCGTGCGAAGGGAGAGCCGGAGTTCATCCAGACCCGGCATGAGGAGATGGCCGCCTTCATGGCCTGCGCGCACGCCAAGTTCACCGGCGAGGTCGGCTGCTGCGTCGCCACGTCCGGTCCCGGCGCCGTCCATCTGCTCAACGGGCTGTACGACGCCAAGCTCGACCATCAGCCGGTGGTCGCCGTGGTCGGCCAGCAGAAGCGGCTCAGCCTCGGTGCCCATTACCAGCAGGAGGTGGATCTCGAACGGTTGTTCGCGGACGTCTCCGAGTTCTGCCAGATGGTCTCGCACCCCGCGCAGGCCCGGCATGTCATCGACCGTGCCTTCAAGACCGCGCTCACCACCCGCGGCGTCGCCACGGTCATCATCCCGAACGATGTGCAGGAGGAGGACGCCCAGCCCTCTCCGCCGAAGAAGCACGGCTCGGTGTTCTCCAGCGTCGGCTGGTCCCGTCCGCGCGTGCTGCCGGACGAGGGGGAACTGCGCAAGGCCGCCGACATCCTCAACGAGGGCGGCAAGGTCGCCATGCTGATCGGGCAGGGTGCCGCCCACGCCGAGGCCGAGGTCGTCGAGGTCGCCGAACTGCTCGGCGCCGGAGTGGCCAAAGCCCTGCTCGGACGTGAGGTGCTGCCCGACGACCTGCCGTTCGTCACCGGCCCCATCGGCCTGCTCGGCAGCAAGGCCAGCGACGACATGATCCGCGGCTGCGACACCCTGTTCATGATCGGCAGCAGCTTCCCCTACTCCGAGTGGCTGCCCGACGAGGGCCAGGCCCGCGGCGTCGAGATCGACATCGACGGGCGCATGATCGGCATCCGCTACCCGATGGAAGCGCATCTCGTGGGGGACTCCAAGGAGACCCTGAGGGCGCTCATCCCACTGCTGCGGCGCAAGGAGGACCGCTCGTGGCGGGAGAAGATCGAAAAGGACGTCCGCGAATGGAACGACCTGTGTGAGCGGTGGGCCGCCCAGCACTTCGACAACACCATCAATCCTCAGGCCGTCGCCTCCGAGCTCTCGCCCCGGCTGCCGGACGGCGTGATCCTGACCGCCGACTCGGGCTCGGGCACGAACTGGTGGGCCCGCAATCTCAAGCTCCGCGAGGGCATGCGGGCCTCGCTGTCCGGCACGCTGGCCACCATGGGGCCGGGCACGCCGTACGCCATCGCGGCGCGGTTCGCCTACCCGGACCGGCCCGTCATCGCGTTCGTGGGCGACGGAGCCTTCCAGATGAACGGCATGAACGAGATGATCACGGTCAAGCGCTATCTGGACCGCCTGGCCGGCTCCCCGCCGTTCATCTTCTGCGTGTTCAACAACCAGGACCTCAACCAGGTCACCTGGGAGCAACGGGCCATGGCCGGCGACCCGAAGTACCCCGGGTCGCAGGGCATCCCTGACATCCCCTACGCCGCGTACGCACAGCTCATCGGGCTGAAGGGCATCGTGTGCGACGACCCGAAGAAGATCGGTGCCGCCTGGGACGAGGCCCTGGCCTGCGAGGTGCCGGTCGTGCTCGAGTTCAAGGTCGACCCGGAGATCGCGCCGATCCCGCCGCACATCATGACCGAGCAGGGCAAGAAGGCCGCCAAGGCGGCCCTGCACGATCCCGAGAAGGCGGGCATCACGGCCAAGGGCGTGCGCCAGAAGATCACGGAGTACGCCGAGCACCTGCCGGGCCGGGGGAGCTCATGACCGGGAAACGTGACCAGCGGGACGCGACCGAGGTCGTCGTCGTCACGGGGGCGAGCGGCGGGGTCGGCCGTGCCACCGCCCGTGCCTTCGCCGCACGCGGCGCCTCGGTCGCGCTGCTCGCCCGTGGCGAGGAGGGACTGGAGGGCGCCGCCCGTGATGTACGCCAGGCGGGTGGCCGTGCGCTGCCCCTCGCCGTGGACGTCTCCGATGCCGAGGCCGTCGACGCGGCCGCCGAACGTGTGGAGAGGGAGCTGGGCCCGATCGACGTGTGGGTGAACGCGGCCTTCTCGACCGTGTTCGCGCCCGTGCCGGAGATCCGGTCGGAGGAGTTCCGAAGGGCCACCGAGGTGACGTACTTCGGCTTCGTCTACGGCACCCAGGCGGCCCTGCGCCGCATGCTGCCGCGCGACCGGGGCACCATCGTCCAGGTCGGCTCCGCGCTGGCGTACCGCAGTGTGCCGCTGCAGTCGGTGTACTGCGGCGCCAAGCACGCCATCCAGGGTTTCACCGAGTCCCTGCGCTGCGAACTTCTCCACGACCGCAGCGGGGTGCACGTCACCATGGCGCAGCTGCCGGGCCTGAACACGCCGCAGTTCAGCTGGGTACTGTCACGGCTGTCCCGGCATCCGCGGCCGGTGCCCCCGGTGTACCAGCCGGAGGTCGCCGCGCGAGGCATCCTGCACGCGGCCGACCATCCTCGGCGGCGCGAGCACTGGATCGGCGGTTCCACCGTCGCGACCCTGCTCGGACAGCGCTTCGCCACCGGACTGCTGGACCGGTATCTCGCCCGCACGGGGTACGACTCCCAGCAGACGGACGACGCCGTGGATCCCTCGCGCCCGGCCAACCTGTGGGAGCCCGTCGACGGTGCCGCCGGCCGGGACTTCGGCGCGCACGGTGTCTTCGAGGAGCAGGCGCACGAACGCAGCCTCCAGCTGTGGCTCTCGCGCCACCGCCGACCGCTCGCCATGGGCGCGGCCCTCGCCACGACGGCCGGTACGGCCCTCGCCGCCGGTCTGCGCCGGCACGCTCACAACGGCAGGGCCGAGGCGCCGCCCAGACGGACCGCGCGCTCCAGCAGCAAGGCGTGGACGAACGCCTGGGGCAGGTCGCCGCGCAACTGGCGCTGACGCACGTCGTACTCCTGCGCGAACAGCCCGGGTGGCCCACAGGCCGCCCGGGTGCTCTGTCACACAGGACGGGACCCTGGGTCTCAATCGTCGTCCAACGGTTCCTCCGGCGGCGTGGGCCCGCTCCCCGCGAACCGGTGACCGTGATGGTCGAGGAGCCAGCGTCCGAACAGGGCACCGCCGTAGACGACGAATCCCACACCGATCAGCCAGGACTCGATCACGAGCACGACGCCCACCGCGCCGTAACTGATCGCGTTGTCGACGATCAGCGGTGTGAACACGAAGTAGGAGAAGCCTCTGAGCCCGATCAGGCCCACCATGGTCGCGACCGCGCCCGGCAGCAGATCGCGCCAGCGGACCTTGCTGCCGAGCAGGAAATGCTGTCCCCACCAGAAGAACAGGATGCCGCTCACCGACGACAGAGTGATCCGTTCCGGCCCCTGCATGGCACCGCCCGTGCGCACCTCCTGGTAGAGGTACGCGGTCAGCACGGCCAGCCAGACCGCCTGCCGCCAGACGCGGTGCCATGCCCCGGGAGGCAGGGACCAGATCCGCTCGTAGCCGTTCTGGACACTCGCCCCGAGGGAGACACCGAACAGGGCGAGGGCCAGCCCGCCCCACACACTCGTGGTGCCGATCACGTCGCGCGCGGGGCTGATGATGTCCGTCAGCACCCGCGCGGACCGGCCGGACAGGCCCATGCCGTCCGCCAGCCACGCCGCGAAGCCGCCACGCCCCAGCGGGTCCGCGGCGGCGACCACGATGAGCAGCGGGGCGAGGGTGACCAGGGCCAGCGTGGCGAATCCCGTGGCCCGGTGCATCAGCTCCAGGTCACGGCCGCGCCGCACCAGCGTGTGGGCACCGAGCCACTCCCATGCGTCCTGGAGCGCCCGCAGATACCGTCTGACGGCGCCCTCCTTCATCGGCTCGCGCACACGCCGCTGAGTCACCGGCGACAAGTCGGACAAACCTCAGCTCACCAGCCCTGGTGTCCGCTCTGCCCGGCCGACTCCAGCGTCACTCGGCGCAGCAAGTGGGAATGAAACCGTCTCCGTGCGAGCACAGTGGCCGGAGGGGGACGTGCGACTGCGCCGGGGCATGTGGCACGAACGGCGGCGGCCCGCCGGGCCGTCGGTGCTCCCCGCATGGTCCTCGGGCACGTCCGGCGCCGCACGCGTGCGGGGACGGGGGCGCCGAGCCGTCGGCAGGTCCGCAGCGGCAGTCCGCGCACGGACCGCCGTGCCAGGCCGCACCAGGTACCGGCCACGAGGTGTGCGAGACGGCCCCGCCGCCCGCTCGCACGGCTTTTGTCCGGGCCGGGCCCGGCCGGGCCCGGGTTCGCCCGGACAGCCGGACCGGCCGCCGGGCGAGCCGGCTCAGCACACGCAGGCCGCGCGGGCACCGGCTGACGGCGACCGGAACTCGTGGCCGGCCGGGCGACCCGGTCGGCCACCGGCCGACGCTCGTCCCCGCCACGTCCCGACAGCGGCTCGGCCGGCAGGAGACCCTCGCGGAGCCTGTCGAGGCAGCGCCGCAGAATGCGCGAGACCTGCATCTGGGAGACGCCGATGACGTCCGCGATCTGCTGCTGGGTCAGCTCCCGGTAGAAACGCAGATAGAGAACGTGTCGGTCCCGCTCCGGAAGCCGCCGTACCAGCGACGTCAGGGCCACGGTGTCGACCACCCGCCCCAGAGCGGCGTCCTCGGCGCCGATCAGCCACGCCAGCGGGGAGTACTGATCGTGCCCCGCCGGCTCCTCCAGGGAACGGGTGCGGCACTCGTGTACCGCACGCAGAGTGGCCAGCACCTGACGGTGTTCCAGCCCCGTGTGCTCGGCGATCTGCCGGGGAGGCGGCGAGCAGCCGCCGAGCCGCTGTTGGAGTTCCTCGACGGCCTGGAAGACCTGACCGCTCGCCTCCTGGAGAGGGCGCGGCAGCCGCACGGCGGACGTGCGGTCGCGCAGATGCCGCCTGAGCTCCCCGGTGACCTTGGGAAGCGCATAGGACAGGAAGGCGTGTCCCAGCGTCGGGTCGTAGCCGTCGACTGCCTTGACCAGCCCGAGACACGCGACCTGCACCAGGTCGTCGTAGTCCTCGCCGTGGCGTCCGAACCGGCGTGCCACCCGCCGGGTCATCGGCAGCAGCAGGCGGATGACCTGGTCCCGCAGGGCGGACCGCCGTGGTCCGGCCGGCTGCTCCCAGAGCTCGCGCATCAGCGCGTCGAGGTGCTCCGAGGACGGCTCGGGTACCGCTGTCGCGCTGCGTGTCCGGAGCGGGTCGGCGACTGAGGAAGACATGGGAGCCTCTGTGGGTCGGGCCTGCGCGGGCACGGCGTCGCGCCCTCGTGCGCCGCCCGGGAGCGGCTGGCAGGAAGGGCGAGCTCACGGTTGACGCTGCTGTCCGTGGACGTGTGAACGGGAAGTCCCGCTCTGGGGCGGTCGTGGCATTCACGTCAGTCTGGAAGTGACCCGCCGACACCGCCGTGAAACGCACATGACCCGTTCGCGGGAGCCGTGCCCGCCACACGGATGGCGTCACATGCCCACCACTTGCGGAGTCCGCCCGTTCGCGCCTGTGCCGGGCGGTCGGCGATCGGTCGCAGTGCCGGTCCATGCGAGTGGCGAAGCGGGACACACCGTTTATACGCCTTCGTCATGGGTCACCCACTGATGACGGCAGAGGTGTGTCCTAGGGAGTTCGTCATGACGCTGGTCGCCGACTTCGTGCTGGAACGCCTGCGGGAGTGGGGGGTGGAGCGGCTCTACGGCTATCCCGGCGACGGGATCAACGGGCTGCTGGGTGCCTTCGACCGTGCGAAGGGAGAGCCGGAGTTCATCCAGACCCGGCATGAGGAGATGGCCGCCTTCATGGCCTGCGCGCACGCCAAGTTCACCGGCGAGGTCGGCTGCTGCGTCGCCACGTCCGGTCCCGGCGCCGTCCATCTGCTCAACGGGCTGTACGACGCCAAACTCGACCATCAGCCCGTCGTCGCCGTGGTCGGCCAGCAGAAACGACTGTCACTCGGCGCCCACTACCAGCAGGAGATCGCCCTCCAGCCGTTGTTCGCCGACGTCTCCGAGTACTGCCAGATGGTCACGCACCCGGCACAGGTCCGGCATGTCATCGACCGCGCCTTCAAGACCGCGCTGACCACCCGCGGGGTCGCCACGGTCATCATCCCGAACGATGTGCAGGAGGAGGACGCCCAGCCCTCTCCGCCGAAGAAGCACGGCTCGGTGTTCTCCAGCGTCGGCTGGTCCCGCCCGCGGCTGCTGCCGGACGAGGGGGAGCTGCGCAGGGCCGCCGGCATCCTGAACGCGGGAAGCAAGGTCGCCATGGTCATCGGCCAGGGAGCCGCACACGCGGAGAGCGAGCTCGTCGAGGTCGCCGAGCTGCTGGGCGCGGGCGTGGCGAAGGCGCTGCTCGGCCGTGAGGTGCTGCCCGACGACCTGCCGTTCGTCACCGGCCCCATCGGCCTGCTCGGCAGCAAGGCCAGCGACGACATGATCCGCGGCTGCGACACCCTGTTCATGATCGGCAGCAGCTTCCCCTACTCCGAGTGGCTGCCCGACGAGGGCCAGGCCCGCGGCGTCGAGATCGACATCGACGGCCGGATGATCGGCATCCGCTACCCGATGGACGCTCACCTCGTCGGCGACGCGAAGGAGACCCTCAAGGCTTTGCTGCCGCTGCTGCACCGCAAGGAGGACCGCGGCTGGCGGCAGAAGATCGAGAAGGATATCGCCGAATGGAACGCGATCTGCCGGAAGCGGGCCGGCCGGCACTTCGGAAAGACGATCAACCCTGAGGCCGTGGCCTCGGAGCTCTCCCCCCGCCTGCCGGACGATGTCATCCTGACCGCCGACTCGGGTTCCGCCACGAACTGGTGGGCGCGCCACCTGAAGCTGCGCAAGGGAATGCAGGCGTCGCTGTCGGGGACGCTGGCCACGATGGGTCCGGGCACCCCGTACGCGATCGCCGCCCGGTTCGCCCACCCCGACCGCCCGGTCATCGCCTTTGTGGGGGACGGCGCGTTCCAGATGAACGGAATGGCCGAGATGATCACCGTCAAGCGGTACCTGGACAGACTGTCCGGGCCGGCGCCGTTCATCTTCTGCGTCTTCAACAACCAGGACCTCAACCAGGTCACCTGGGAGCAGCGCGCCATGGCCGGCGACCCCAAGTTCCCCGGCTCCCAGGACATCCCCGACATCCCCTACGCCAAGTACGCCGAACTCATCGGTCTGAAGGGCGTGTACTGCGACAAGCCGAAGAAGATCGGCAAGGCCTGGGACGAGGCGCTGGCCTGCGACCGGCCGGTGGTGCTGGAGTTCAAGGTCGACCCGGAGATCGCGCCGATCCCGCCGCACATCACGAAGACGCAGGGCAAGAAGGCCGCCAAGGCCACCGTGCGGGACCCCGAAGGGCTCGGCATCGCCGCCAAGGGCGCGCGTCAGAAGGTCACCGAGCTGGTCGAGCACCTGCCCGGGAGGCATCCGTGACCGGGCGTACGGGCGCCGGGGGAGCCGTACTGGAGGAGTGCCGCATCGAGGCGGTCGACGTGCACGCCTTCGAGGTGCCCACCGACGGGCCCGACGGCAAGGAACAGGACGGGACGCTGGAGTGGGACTCCACGACCATGGTCCTGGTCCGTGTGCACGCCGGCGGCAGGACCGGCCTCGGCTACACCTACGGCGATGTGTCGACCGCGTCGTTCGTGTCGTCCAAGCTCGCTCCGCCGCTGCGCGGCCAGGACGTCACCGCACCCCCGGCCCTGTGGCACCGCATGGGCGTACAGATCCGCAACGCGGGCCGCCCCGGCGTCGGAGCGATGGCCGTCTCCGCCGTCGACGTGGCGCTGTGGGATCTCAAGGCGAGGCTGCTGGACCTGCCCCTGATCCACCTCCTGCCCGCCTGTCACGACCGGGTACCGGTGTACGGCAGCGGCGGCTTCACGAACTACTCGCTCGACCGGCTCACCGAGCAGCTCGCCGGATGGGTGGCGCAGGACGTGCCCCGGGTGAAGCTCAAGACCTCCCGTGAGCCCGAGCGGGACCCGCGGCGGCTGACGGCCGTACGGAAGGCCATCGGCGACGAGCCGGAGATCTTCACCGACGCCAACGGCGCGCTCGGCCGCAAGGAGGCCCTGTACTGGGCACGCCGGTTCCACGACGAGTGGGACGTTCGGTGGCTGGAGGAGCCCGTCAGCTCCGCCGACCTCGAAGGGCTGCGCATGCTGCGCGACCGGGGACCGGAGCGCCTGGAGATCGCCGCGGGCGAATACGCCTTCACCCCGCAGGACTTCGTCAACCTTGTGGAGCCCCCGGCCGTGGACTGCCTCCAGGCCGACGTCACCCGCTGCGGCGGCATCACCGGCCTACTGGAGGTGGCCGGCCTGTCGGCCACCCGGCAGATCGACCTGTCCGCGCACTGCGCCCCGGCGCTCTCCGCCCACGCCTTCTGCGCGGTCCGCCGACTGCGGCACCTGGAGTACTTCCACGACCACGTGCGCGTCGAGCAGTTGCTGTTCGAGGGCACCTTGTCACCCGACGGCGGCGCTCTGCGGCCCGACCCCGGACGACCGGGGCTCGGACTGGAGATCAAGTGGGCCGACGCCGAGCCCTACCGCGTGTACGGAGCGCGACCGGCCTGACCAGGCTCACAAAGGAGAGTTGAGACCCGATGGAGAAGGCAGCACGCCGCACGACGCGCGACATCCCCGCCAAGACGCACCCGGAGATCCCGGGGGCTCCGCGGGCCCGCCAGACCCTCGACACCGGCAAACTGGAACAGGCGCTGCGCAAGGCTGTCGACGGAGAGGTCCGCTTCGACGCCGGCTCGCTCGGCCTCTACGCCCAGGACGCGTCCAACTTCCGGCAGGTGCCGATCGGGGTGGTCGTACCGCGCACCCTCGAGGACGTCGTCGCGGTGCACAGGATCTGTCACCGCTTCGGCGCACCCATCCTCAACCGGGGCGGCGGGACGAGCCTCTCCGGCGAGACGGTCAACGAGGCCGTCGTGATCGACCACTCCAAGTACCTCACCCGCATCGGGAAGATCGACCCCGACCGCCGCATGGTCACCTGCGAACCCGGCGTGATCAACGAGGAGCTGAACCGGCACACCGGCACGTACGGCCTGGTGTTCGGACCCGATCCCTCCACCCACTCCCGGTGCCTCATCGGCGGCAACATCGGCAACAACTCCTGCGGCATCCACTCCGTGCAGTCACAGCTGTACGGACCCGGCCCACGCACCAGCGACAACGTGCACGCCCTGGAGATCGTCACCTACGACGGCGCCCGGTTCTGGGTGGGGGTGAACGAGGAAGAACACCTGGACGACATCATCGCGGCGGGCGGCCGCAAGGGTGAGATCTACGCCGCCCTGCGCGACCTGCGTGACAAGTACGCCGACGCCATCCGGGCCGGTTTCCGCTCCGCCGAGCAGGTGCCGCGCCGGGTCTCCGGCTACAACCTGGACGAACTCCTGCCCGAGCGCGGCTTCAACGTGGCCCGCGCCCTGGTCGGCACCGAGAGCACCTGCGCCACCGCCCTGCAGGCCGTACTCCTGCTCACGCCCGCCCTGCTGCAGCGCACCACCGTGGTCGTGGAGTACGACGACCTCGGCGACGCCGCCGAGCACTGCGCGGAGATCGTCGAGCGCTTCAGGCCGATCGGCCTGGAGGCCCTCGACGACGAACTCATCCGCGACCAGCGGCTGCAGAACATGAACCTGGAGAACATCGAGGAGCTGCCACGCCCCACCGGCGGAGCCTGGCTCGTGGTGCAGTTCGGCGCCGACGCGGCCGAGGAGTCCGTCGCACAGGCCCACGCCTTCGCCGACTGGCTCACCCGCAGCAAGGGATACGCCGAGGACCGCATCCGGATCGCCAGGAGTGAGCAGGAGGGCGGCACGAGCGAACATCTGTGGGCGATCCGGGAGAGCGGCCTCGGCTCGACCGCGTTCCCACCCGACGGCAAGGACCACTGGCCGGGATGGGAGGACTCCGCGGTCCCGCCGGACCGGATCGGCGAGTACGTGCGCGAGCTGCACAAGGTCATGGACAGGCACGGCATCACGGGCGCCATGTACGGCCACTTCGCTCAGGGCTGCATCCATTGCCGTCTCAGCTTCGACCTGCGTACCGCCGAGGGCCTGGCCACCTACCGGGCGTTCATGGAGGAGGCCGCCGACCTGTGCGTGAACATGGGCGGCTCGGTCTCCGGCGAGCACGGGGACGGACAGCAGCGCGGCGAACTGCTGGAAAAGCAGTTCGGACCGGAACTCCTCCAGGCCATGCGGGAGTTCAAGGCGATCTGGGACCCGCAGTGGAAGATGAACCCGGGCAAGGTCGTCGACCCCTACCGGATGGACGAGAACCTCAAGCTGGGCACGGACTACAACCCGCCCCGCCACCCGGTCAGGTTCGCCTACGAGGAGGACGGCGGCGACTTCGCGCACGCCACCGTGCGGTGCGTCGGGATCGGCAAGTGCCGCGTGCCGCAGGCCGAGACCACGATGTGCCCCAGCTACCAGGTGACCCGGGAGGAGAAGCACACCACCCGCGGCCGGGCCCGCCTGCTGTACGAAATGCTCAGGGGCGACGTCATCACCGACGGCTGGCAGTCCAAGGAGGTCTATGACGCCCTCGACCTCTGCCTGGCCTGCAAGGGCTGCACCAACGACTGCCCCGTCAACGTCGACATGCCCACCTACAAGGCGGAGTTCCTGTACCACCACTTCAAGTCGGTCCGTCGCCGGCGCCCGCGTCATGCCTACGCCTTCGGATTCATCGACCAGGCCGCCCGGATCGCCTCCCGTGTCCCGGAACTGGCGAACCTCGCCACGCACACGCCGGGTCTGGCCCGCCTGACCAAGCTGGTCGCGGGCATCGACCGCCACCGTCCGCTGCCCCGCTTCGCGCCCATGACGCTCCAGGAGTGGTTCGCCCGGCGCGGCGGCACCGCCAACCCCTCCGGCCGTCCCGTCGTCCTGTTCCCGGACACCTTCAACAACCACTTCCACACCGATGTCGGCGTGGCGTGCGTCGAGGCGATCGAGGCGGCCGGCTGGCGGGTCATCATGCCCGAGGAGCACATCTGCTGCGGACGGCCGCTGTACGACTACGGCTTCCTGGACTCCGCCGAGCGCTATCTCCACCGCGTACTGGACCTGCTGCGCCCGCACCTGAGGGCCGGCACCCCGATCGTCGGCATGGAACCGAGCTGCCTGGCCGTGTTCAAGGACGAACTGCCCAAGCTGCTGCCCCACGACGACGACGGCCGACGGCTGACCCAGAACGCCTACCACTTCCCGGAGTTCTTCCAGACCTTCGGTATCGAGCCGCCCCGGCTCGGCGGCAAGGCCCTGCTGTGGGGCCACTGCCACCACCGTGCGACCGGCGGTATGGACTCCGAACAGGAACTGCTGGAGAAGATGGGCCTTGAAGTGCGGAACCTTCAGGGAGGCTGCTGCGGACTCGCCGGTTCCTGGGGCTTCGAATCCGGCAAGTACAAGATCTCCATGGACTGCGGCGAACAGGCTCTGCTGCCCGCCGTCCGCGACGCCCAGGACGACTGCCTGGTCGTGGCCGACGGATTCTCCTGCAAGACACAGATCAAGGACGCGGGAACCGGCCGGAGAGCCCTGCACATCGCCGAAGTGATGAAACTGGCCCGCGAGAAGGGCGCCCAGGCTGTCTCCCGGCTGCCGGAACGCGGCGCCGCTCGGCGCCCGGCCCCGCCGCTGCGTGAACGGGCGTTGCGCGTCTTTGCCGTCGTGGCTCTGGGAGCCGCCGTGGGTGCGGCCGGCATGCGCGCGGTACGCCGCTGACCCGGGCGGGGCGGAGCCAGCCAGCCGAAGGCAGCGACGGACCTGGTACCCGTCTGTCAGCCGTCGTTGTCGCGCCACCGGCCGCCCGTCGGGGCCGCGTCGAAGCGGGTGACGGCCGAGGCGTTGCCCCCCAAGTCGTTGTCGGTGACTCGTCCCCCCGTTCAGGAGGCGCTGGAAGCAGCGGTGAGCCCCGCTCGTGGCGCGGGTGCTTCCGGGAGGTCGTAGACGGAGCCGGGCGCGGGAACGCCGTCGCTCCAAGCAGTGTCGGCGCCGGGCCGCCACTCCCGGCAGCGGTGTGTCTGCTCGCGGACCTGGTCGACTGTCCGTAATGTCCGCTTGAGTTTCGTTCGAGAGAGCGCGGCCATCCCTGCGGAGAGAGTGCCCTGGTGAAGCAACGCAATGTCTTCGGTGACGTCTTCGCCCTGGAGTCGATCGTCGCAGCCGGAGTCTTCGTCGTCGTGCTGGCCCTTGTGGCCTACGCGCTCGTCAGGCGGCGGGCCGGGATGTCGGTGACCGCGTCCGAGAGGGCCGAGCGGCCACGGCTGGAGGCCTACTACGTCGGTGTCCTCGTCGCGTTCGCCGTCTTCCTGGTGGCGTGGACGGCATGGCAGAACCACCGGGAGCACCAGGCGGCCGAACACCCGCCCGTTCGCGTCGACGTCACCTCCTTCCAGTGGTGCTGGACCTTCGGCTACCCCCAGGCACCCGGGCGGCGCAACGTCTCCGGGACCTGCCGGGGCGACGACCTGCCGACACTCGTCGTCCCGACCGGCCGCCCGGTGCAGCTGCGGCTGACCTCCCGTGACGTCATCCACTCACTGTGGGTGCCGCACTTCCGCTACAAGATGGACGCCTTCCCCGACCATGTGAACACCTTCACCCTCACCCTGGACCGGGAAGGCCGCTGGCTGGGCAAGTGCGCGGAGTTCTGCGGGCAGCGGCACCGCACCATGCACTTCTGGATCAAGGCCGTGTCGCCCGAGGAGTACGACCGGTGGCTCCAGGGCCAGCAGGGAGCGGCGGTATGACGGTCGACGCACCCACCGGGACGGAAGACACCGGCGGACGGCCGATCCCGCCGAGCGGCTGGCTGGGATGGGTGACCAGCACCGACCACAAGCGGATCGGACTGCTGACCGTCGGTACCGCCTTGGTGCTGCTTCTGGGCATGGGCACGCTCGCCCTGACCATGCGGGCCCAACTCGCGCAGCCCGAGCAGGAGCTGGTGAGCAGCCACCTCTACAACCAGCTGTTCACCATCCACGGCTCCGGCATGATCTACATGGTCGTCACCCCGTTCGCCCTCGGGATGGGTGTCTACCTGGTGCCGCTCCAGATCGGGGCTCCCGGCATCGCCATGCCCCGCCTGACACTGCTGGGCTACTGGCTCTACGCACTCGGTGCGGTGGTCATGCTGACAGGCTTCGCGACCCCCCTGGGAGCCCATGCCGACGGCTGGTTCTCCTATCCGCCGATGGCCGACAGCCGGCACTCGCCGGGCGCGGGCTCCGACCTGTGGATCGCGGGGGTGTTCCTGTCCACCACGGGGACCATCATCATGGGCTGGACCGTGCTGTGGACGGTCCTGCGCAGACGGACGCACGGCATGACGATGCTGCGTCTGTCGGTGTTCTCCTGGTCGATGATCGTCAGCTGTCTGATGGTGATCGGCGCCTTCCCGTCCCTGCTGGCCGCGCTCGGCCTGCTCGCCGCCGGCCGCGCCGACCCGTCGGTCTTCGACGCGAATGTGTGGAACATCGGCTACCAGCACCTCTTCTGGTTCTACGGCCACCCTGTGGTGTACGTGATGTTCTTCCCGTTTCTGGCGGCGGTGGCGGAGGTGCTGGCCGTCTTCTCCGGGCGCCGCTTCTTCGGCTACAAGGGCACGGTGCTGTCGCTGCTGGTGTTCGCGGCGCTGTCGATGAGCGTGTGGGGACACCACATGTTCGCCACCGGCCAGGCGACCAACGACTACTACTCGCTGGCGTCCATCGCCCTGCTCGTTCCCGCGGGTGTGGAGTACTTCGCCATGGTGGGCACCATCGTGGGCGGGCGGCTGCGGCTCGCTCCTCCGATGCTGTTCGCCCTGGCGTTCATCCCGCAGTTCCTGATCGGCGGGCTCTCCGGCATCATGGTCGGCACCCCGGTGATCGACTACCACGTGACCGACAGCTACTTCATCGTGGCGCACCTGCATTACGTGCTGTTCGCGGGCAGCGCGTTCGGCCTGTTCGCCGGGGTGTACTTCTGGTTCCCGAAGGTGACCGGCGTGATGCTCGGCCACGGGGCGGGCCGGCTGCATTTCTGGCTGCTGGTGATCGGAACCAACGTGACCTTCCTGCCCATGTTCGCCCTCGGCTACCTCGGCATGCCGCGCAGGGTCTCGTCCTACGCGTCCTTCGAGGGATTCGGCTGGATGAACCTCCTGTCCAGCATCGGCGCCGCCTTCCTCGCCGCCGCCATGGCCGTGTTCGCCGTCAATGTGCTGTGGGCGCTGCGCCGGCGGACCCTGGGCACGGCCGAGAAAGCCCCGGGCGACCCATGGGGCGGCCACTCCCTGGAGTGGGCCACCTCGTCCCCGCCGCCCCGGCTGAACTTCACCTCGGAGCACCCCGTCCCGCCCGTCACCAGCTTCGCCCCGCTGCTGGACCTCCGGCAGCGTCAGGAAGAACAGGACGCCGCCGGGAGGAGCGCGCCGTGAAGCGGCACCTGCCCTTCGTCGTCGTGGCCGGCTGGGGCGCACTGAACGGCATCCTCCTGGCGGTGCTGGTGGGGTACGGCGAGAACTCGCTGGTGTACTGGCTCTGGGGCGGTGTCGTCGTGCTGCTGGAGCTGGCTGCCGTCGCCGTGCTCGCCTCCTCCCGGTCCGGGCCCGACCAGCACGTCCGCTACCGGGTTCCGGATCGCGCGGCCGGTGCGGTGCCGCCCGCCGCGTTGGGCCTTCTCCTCGTCGCGCTGGCGTTCGTCTACGGCTGGTGGCTGCTCGCCCTCGCCGGCCCGCTGCTGCTGGTGGCGGCGGCTCTCGCGGTGCGAGGCACCACGGCCCGGGAGGAGTGACGGGGATGGAACACTCGACGCACGTGACGCACCCTTCGTCCGTGGCCGCCATGGCTCTGTCGGGCTTCGTCCTGGCCGCGGTGGTGCCGGGCGTCGTGTGGCTCGCGCGCCGCGTGCCGATGTGGGAGCGGGTGAGCCTGCCGCCGGTCATCGCCCTGCCCGTGCTGGTCGTGGTGCACGCCTGGGTGGTGCTCGCCGACCTGCTGCATCCGATGCCCGCAGCCCTCACGGTCGTGTCGGAGCTCGTGCTGCTCGCGGCGGCGGTGACGTTCTGGGTGCCCGTCGTCGTGCGGACGCGACACCGGCCCGGTGATGCCGGCCGATGCCTCTGTCTGTTCCTGGCCGCGCCGCTGCTGGATCTCCCCGTGCTCGGGATGATCGCCGCGGGGCACTCCGCGGAAGGACTCGCGATGATCGTCGGCATGCTGCCCCTCGGTGTCATCGCGGCGGCCCTCACCTGGTCATGGATCAACCGGGAGGAGAGGCAGGCGACCGCGGACGCGGTTCCGCTCGCGGCCGGGGGCCCGTGATCCGCGTACCCGCTGACGGCCGCCCGGCGGCGTGCCCCCGGTGTGGTTCGCCTCCGTACGGCACGACGGCATCGCCCTGACCCTCGCCCGCGGCCGTCCGTGCGCTGCACGCGGCGAACGTGCCGGCCGGGGCGGCGATGCCGGCCTCCATGCGCTCCTGGGACATCGACGGCGCCGGCCGGGCCCCTGCGGCCGCCGCATGGGTGGCCCGTGTGCAGGTTCCGTACCTGTCGGCGCTGCGGTCCGCCGGCCGGCAGGTGACCGGGGTGACGGACCTGGCCCGGCGGCTCGGGGCCGCCGTGTAGCGGGCGCCGGACCGCCGGCACTCATGAGCCGTCGGCATCCTCAGCCTCCCCCGGACCGGCCCGTACGACCTCGACGCCATGCCGCTGCGGCCCGGTCGCGGGCAGTTCCACCCGCTTGCCGAAGTACCAGCGGCTGAGCGCGTTGCGGAGGCGGTGCTTGTGGAACCAGCGCCATGCCTCCGTACCGTGTGCCCGGGGCCGCGGCTCGTCGCGTACCAGGATGCGGTAGGTCTCGGCGGGCGGCAGCAGCGTCCGTGCCTGCTGGTAGCCGCCGTCCGCGCTCTGCCGTACCTCGGCCGCCGACTGCCCTTCCAGCAGGCGTCGGCGGTCGGCTGCCTGGAGCCCCAGGCAGGCCCGTTTGGTGGCGTGGTAGGCCAGGAACGGCACCAGGAACAAGGCGGTGCGCAAGGTGTACGTCACCAGTTCCAGCGGGATGTGGAAGACGAGCGCGATCACGTCCTGGCCGCCGGCCATGAGCAGGACGGCGTAGGCGCAGACGGCGGCCACACCGAGGGCGGTGCGGGTGGGCTGGTTGCGCGGACGGTCGCAGAGATGCTGCTCGGCCGCCGGCCCGGTGATCCACCGTTCGAAGAAGGGATAGCTGTAGAGGATCAGGAACAGCGTGACGGGCAGCACCACTCCCGGCAGGAAGACGTCCCACACGACGGTGTGTCCGGCGACGTCGGTCTCCGCCCCCGGCATCAGCCGCAGCGCGCCCTCCAGGAAGCCCACGTACCAGTCGGGTTGCGCGTCGAGGGAGACGTGGTCGGCGCGGTAGGGGCCGAACGCCCAGATCGGGTTGATCTGAAGCAGGGCCCCGAGCAAGGCCAGCACACCCGCCAGGGTGAAGAACAGACCGACGGACTTGGCGGTGTACTGCGGGTAGAGCGGCTTGCCGATCACATTCCGGTTGGTTCTGCCAGGTCGGGCCCATTGGGTGTGCTTGTGGTAGACGATGAAGATCAGGTGTACGGCGACGAGCGCCAGCAGAAGTCCCGGCAGCAGCAGGATATGGGCGACGTACAGGCGCGGGATGATCTCGTGTCCGGGGAACTGCCCGCCGAAGACGAAGAACGACAGATAGGTGCCGACCACGGGGATCGACAGCACGATGCCCTCAGCCGTACGCAGGCCGGTCCCGGACAGCAGATCGTCAGGGAGCGAATAACCGCAGAAACCCTCCAGTACGGCCAGCATGAACAGCGTCACGCCGATCGTCCAGTTCGCTTCCCGGGGGCGTCGAAAGGCGCCGGTGAAGAAGATCCGCAGCAGGTGAGTGCCGATCGCGGCGACGAACACCAGGGCGGCCCAGTGGTGGATCTGACGGATCAACAGCCCACCGCGGACGTCGAAGCTGATGTGCAGGGTCGAGGCGTACGCTTCCGACGTCAGCACGCCCCGCAGGGGCACGTAGGAGCCGGTGTACGGCTGCTCCGTCATGCCGGGGTGGAAGAAGAGGGTCAGGAAGACGCCGGTCGCAACGAGGACGAGCAGGCTGTACAGGGCGATCTCGCCCAGCAGGAACGACCAGTGGTCGGGGAACGCCTTGCGCAGGAACTCCTTGCCCCCCTCACGCAGCGGCAGGCGCTTGTCGAGCGCGCTCACCACCCGTTCTCCACGCGCGGCGGACCGGGTTCTTCCGTGCTGGTCAGCCACCGCCACGTGCGTTCGCCCTCCTGTCGACCACGTCGGCGACCGCACCGCGTGCCCGGCCGCCGACTGCTCGTTTCGAGCCTGGCATGGGTGTCCGCGGCACGCGCGGCCGAAACGGCGTCGGAGGGACGCGGGACGCGCCGGCAGGCCGTGACGGGGAAGCGTGCGCGAGCGGGGGTGCCGTTGTTTGCGCGGCGGAGCCGCGGCTACCCGGTCGTACGAGAGCCGGCCTACGGTGCGGGAGGTCCTCGTGACCAGCGTCTCCGACTTCCTCGCGGCACGTCTGCGGGCGTGGGATGTGGACCGCGTGTTCGGCTTCCCGGGCCGGGACACGGACGCCCTGGTCACCGCTCTGAGCGGCGGTCGGGACACACCGGAGTTCGTGCAGGTGCGCCACGAGGAGTCAGCCGCTCTCATGGCCTGCGCACACGCCAAGCTCACGGGAGGCGTCGGCTGTTGCCTCGCGCCGTCCGGCTCCGGGGCACTCCATCTCCTCAGCGGCCTCTACGACGCGGCGCTGGACCGCCGGCCGGTGGTGGCCCTGGTCGGCCACCAGCCTCTGCCCGCACACGGCGGTCGCCGACCGGCCATCGAGACGGTCCCTCACTTCACCGAGGTCTCCGCATCCTGCGAAGCGGTCTTTGACCCCGCCGTCGCCGGGACCGCCCTGGACCGTGCCTTCCGGGCGGCGCTGTCGGAGCGGGGCGTGGCCACGCTGCTCATTCCCGGCGCTGTTCTGCGCGCCGGGGCGCCCCGCTCCCCGCGGACCACGGACCAGTCCGCTCCCGTGCCCCCTCGTCCGCCGCTCCGGCCGCCCGCGGAGCGGGACGTACGCCGCGCGGCCGACGTTCTGAACGCGGGCCGCCGGGTCGCGGTCGTCGTCGGGCCGGGCGCGGCGGGGGCGTCCGGGCAGGTGGCGGGCCTCGCCGAACTGCTCGGCGCCGGTGTCGCCAGAACACCGCTGGCCCGGGACGTGCTCCCCGACGACCTGCCCTACGCCGCGGGCACGGCCGGCCCCTTCGGCAGCGCGGTCGCCGCCGCTCTGCTGCGCGACTGCGACACCTTGCTGCTGGTCGGGGCGGAGGACTTGGACGTCCGCGTGGTGCCGGAGCAGGCGAGACGTCGGATCGTCGCCGTCGACACGGACGCCGGGGATTCCCCGTGGGGCCCTGACGCGTCCTTCGCCGCGCGGGTGACGGGCGATGCGGCAACGGCCCTGGAGACCCTCGTCCCGCTGCTGCACCGCAAGTCCGGTCGTAGATGGCGCGCGGACGTGCAGCGCGCGGTCCGGGAGTGGCGTGCCGAGGGCCACTCGAAGGCCCACCGGTTCTTCGGCATGGCCATCAATCCCCGCTCCGTGGTCGCGGAACTGTCCGCGCGGCTGCCGGACCGCGCCGTCGTCGTCGCCGACTCGGGCTCCGCGATGGACTGGTGGACCCGCCACCTCGAACTGCGCACCGGCATGCGCGCGGCCCTGTCCGGGCATCTGGCCACGCCCGGAGCAGCCGTTGCCTACGCTGTCGCCGCCCGGCTGGCCCTCCCCGAACGGCCGGTGATCGCCCTGGTCGGCGACGGGGCCATGCAGGCAGGCGGCATGAACGAGCTGATCACCGTGCGGCGGCATCTGGAGCGGCTCGCCGGCCTGCCACCGACGGTCTTCTGCGTCCTCAACAACGAGGACCTCAGCCGGCTGACCTGGGAGCGCCGGAAGACCGCCGGGAATCCGCGCATTCCGGCGACCGGCGAGGTCCCCGCCGTGTCGTACGCCGGCTACGCCCGGCTGCTCGGCCTGCCCGGTATCCGCTGCACCCGGCCGGGCCAGGTGGGGGATGTCTGGGAGCACGCGCTGGCCGGGCGGGGGCCGATGCTGCTGGAGTTCATGGTGGACGGGGACACGCCACCCGACTGGGCCGAGTTCCACGGCCCGGCAGGCGCCCGAGCCCCGTCGCTGACGCACCGTGCGGGTGGGCTTCTGAGGCGGAGGATCACCGCGTCGGTCGGCGGCTTGCCCGGCTCGGCCTGACGGGCCGCCTGGTCCTCACCCCGGCCGGGATCGCCGTCGCGGCCCGAGCGCCGGCCGGAGCCGCGCTCGGGTGCGCATCGACGAGTGGTCCGGCTGCCGGGCTCCCGGCAGCCGGGGTGGGGCGTTTGGCCAGACTTCGACGACCACGCGGACCTCACCATCACCGACGCGACCCGCACCACCGGCGACGCCGTCACCCCCGCCGACCCGGCGCGCCCGGCGACCCTGCTCTTCCGCTGCGTCGATCTGACGGGAGCCGTCCGGGTGGAGGCCGAGGTCTCCCGCAGCGGCGACGAACCGGACGCGGCGGCGCTGGAGTTCCACGCCGACGACCGCTTCCTGGTGCGGATCGCGGTCCCGTCCACCGGTGACCGCCATGCCTGGACGACCGTCGGCTGCCGGCTCACCGCTGCCCTGGACGGCGTCCACGACCTGCGGCTCACCCTGCACGGCGACGTCCGCGCCGCCGCCTTCCGCTTCGCCCGGGCCCACCCCGCTGAAGGCTGAGACCAACGACCAGATGGCCATCGGTGCCCCGCGCGCCCTGCGCGAAGCGGGCCGCGACGTGCCCGGTGACGTCAGCCTCGTCGGGTACGACGACCTGCCCGAAGCCGCCTACCTCCGGCCGCCGCTGACCACGGTGCGCCAGGACTTCGGCGCAGCGGGTCGCCGGTCCCTCGATGTGCTGGTGTCCCAGATGCGAGGAGCACCGCGCCACCCGGAAGTCACCCTCATCGGCACCGAGCTCGTCGTCCGGGAAAGCTCCGCACCACCGCCACGGCCTCGCACCGGCTGAGCGGGAGCAACACAGCGGCGACAGCGGTGCGTTCACCATCACGCGCTGGGTGGCCTGCGGCGGGACTCAGCCCCGGCGGCCCCATCGGCCGCGGGCCCATCCGCGCGGGTCGAGCCGTCGGCGGAGTGCCGTCGCCAGTCTCACCGGAGCCACCCGCAGGACCAGGGCCTGCCGGCGTCCGGGCGGGAGGGGCTTGGCGTAGTAGGGGCGGCCGAGCCGGGACGGGCGGAACCAGTGGGTGCCGGTCAGCCCGCCCAGGTCCGGCACGTCGGCCGTCTCCTTCGTCTCGTTCGCGTGCAGGGTGATCGTCCACCGCCCCGGCGGCAGCGTACGGACCGGGAGCCGGGCGGTGAAGCCGGTGCCGTTTCCGTCCGCCGAGCAGTGCAGGGGCACCTCGTGCACCGAGCCGGACGCGGCCTCGGCACACAGGGTGATGGCTCCCGGGGCAGGCCGGGCTTGGCCCGTCAGGAACCCACTGACGATCAGATGGCCGCGTGCGGACACGTCCCAGACGGTGCTGGTGACATGGCATGTCTGACTCAACTGGTTCCGGTCCGGCCGGACGTCCAGGGACAAGGTGTCGTCCGGGCCGAAGAAGGGCCGCACCACGGTGTGCTGGTGCCGGGACCCGCCGGCCACCACTCGCTGAGCCGGGCTCGTCCTCGCGTCGCGCGCATCCCCGCATGGCCGCCGGAGTCTCACGGTCCGGCTGACTCCCTGCGTGCGTACGTCCAGGAAGAACTCCCAGACACCCGGATCCAGCGGGTCGCCTCCGGCCGCCGTGCCGAGGTCGACGGCGACGGAGAAGCCGGCCTTGTCGTGGCTGCCCTCGCCGGGCAGGTTCCTGACGGTGCGCACGGTCACGGGCCGGCGGATGCCGGGGTGCGGGAAGCCGCGAGGGCGCAGGACCAGCTGAGTGCCGGGGTCGACGGTCGCGACGTGCTCGATGTAGGCGTGGCCGGCGAGCCGGAGCACACCGCCGTCCCCCTGCCAGGCCGCTTCGGCCAGCTCGGTGTGGACCGGGAGCCGGTCTGTGGCGTCGAAGCAGTCGTCCGGGACGGCCTTGGCCGGGTCCCGGAAAAAGGGGTGGCACCAGTAGACGCGGCCCTTGTCGACCAGATATCCGCGCCCGGCGTCCTCCTTCGCGCAACGGGCCACGGCCATCAGGTCGTCGTACCGGTCGGTGCGCAGGAGGTGGATCAGCAGACGGTCGGGCGGGGAGATCTGCTGGAAGACGCCCTCCGTCACATAGGACAGTGCCCAGCGCCGGAACTCCGGGAAGAAACGCTCACGGGCCTCCTGTTCGCTTTCCTGCGGAAGCAGGGCGCGAAGGGGACCGCAGAGCTCCCATTCCACATGGCGGCGCATGATGCGGTCTTGCCGTGGGCCCGGTTCGACATAGCGGGCGACGGTCTCGAAACACAGCCGGGTGCCGTCCAGGCGGTGGCTGAGGGCGGCGGCGGTGCGGGTGAGGTTGTTGCCGTTCTGCCGGTTGCGGACGTAGTAGCAGTCGTAGTCGGCCACTACGGAAACACCGTCGGCATTGAGGTAGGCGGCGGCCGTGAAGGGTTTGTCCTCGCAGTTGCGGTACGGCGGGAACCTCAAGTGGAGGCGCTCGATGAGCGAGCGGCGGAACAGCTTCCAACAGCCCAGAGTGCGGTAGGCGTGGGACGAGAAGACATCGGTTCTGGGCTGGTTGTGCTGGAAGACAGCCGTGGGGACCGCCCGGCCGTCCACCGACACCATTTTGCCGAGTACGACGTCGGTGCCGTTCTCGTCCGCCATCGCGACCATGCGCCGCAGCGCGTCCGGACCCAGGTAGTCGTCCGAGTCGAGGAAGAAGACGTAGTCCCCGCGGGCGATGTCCAGGCCGGTGTTGCGGGGGCCTCCGGCTCCTCCGCTGTTGGTCTGGTGCACGACGCGCAGGGCAGGGCAGCTGCGCCCGAGCCTGTCCAGCTCGGCACCGGTGCCGTCGGTCGAGCCGTCGTCGACGGCGATGATCTCGATCATGTCGAGTCCCAGCGTCTGCTCCATGGCGGACGTCACGCACCTGGTCAGCTCCGGCATGGAGTTGTAGGCGGGGATGATCACGCTGACACGCGGAGGATCCGCAGGGGGCATGGCGACTCCCGGCTCACTGGGGCTGTGCTCGACACGGTTTCCGCCTCGGCCCTGAGAGTCCGGACCGCGCGCTCGGCCCACCATAAAGTGGTCGGCCCGCACTCTCCCGTCGGCCTTGGCGCTGAGAGGCGCGGCCCGACGGTCAGGGACGGACACTGCCCAGGTCCGAGCGCCGTCGGCAGGCTGAAAGACCGCGCACCGAGCCCTGCGCCGACCGGGTGACGCTACCGCCGTCCCTGTCGTGATCGCCTCACCACCGGCAGGCGAGGACCTCTGGTGCATGCTGACCCGGGCAGGGCGCTGAAGAGACTGAAGAGAAGGCGGGGGCGGGCGCCTTGGCTAGTCTGCACGCGTGACCACCGACCTCACCCTCCTGCCGCGGGTCGCCCACCGCGGACAGGAGATCACCGCGCCCCGGCTCCGCGCCCTCCTCGCGCTGCTCGCAGGCGACTTGCGCACGGGATGCAGCACCGCGCGCCTGGTGGCGGGGCTGTGGCCGGCCGAGGCGCCGGAGCGGCCGGCGAAAGCGGTGCAGGTCCTCGTGTCCAGGGCGCGGGCGCAGCTGGGCGCGGACGTCATCGCCGGCACGCCGACCGGATACCGTCTGACCCTCGCCGAGGACCAGGTCGACAGCTCCGCCCTGCTGCTGCACGCCGCCGCGAGCGCGGACCGGGCCAGGGCCGGGGACCACGCGGGATCGCTGGCCGCGGCCGAGGCCGGGCTCGCGCTGTGGGAGGGCACCCCGGACTGGAGCGGTGACAGCGAGGATCCCGTGGCTGCGCTGCGCGCCGAGCGCGCCCCCGTCCGCGGCACACTCATACGGGCCCGCGGGCTCGCGCTCGCCCGCCTCGGCCGGCACGCGGAGGCGGCCGGGCCGCTGGCCGTGGCCGCCGCGGAGCGTCCGCGCGACGAGGAGGTACTCGCCGAACTGCTGCGCGGCGAGGCGGCGACGGCGGGACCGTCCGCCGCCCTGGCGCGGTACGAGGCCTACCGCCGTGAGCTGCGCGAGACGCTCGGCACGGATCCGGGCGCCGGTCTCAAGGCCGTCCAGCGGGAGCTGCTGAGCGGCGAGGCACCCGTGGCCAGGCACGGCGTGCCGCACGAGCCGAACCCGCTGCTCGGCCGGGACGAGGACATCGCGGCGGTGCGGCGGCTGCTGCGCGCCTCGCGTGCCGTCACCGTCGTCGGCCCCGGCGGCCTCGGCAAGACCCGGCTCGCGCACGCCGTGGCCCGACGGGCCGAGCAGCGGGTGGTGTATGTCGTGCCGCTCGCCGGCGTCACCGCGGACACGGACGTGGCCGCGGAGGTGGCTTCCGCGCTCGGCGCGGGCGAGGGACGGCCCGGCGCCGTGGGCGGCCACGCCACGGCCGACCCGGTGCCCGGCATCCTCGGCGTGCTCGGCTCCGGGCCCGCTCTGCTGGTGCTGGACAACTGCGAACAGGTCATCGAGGGCGCCGCCGGCCTCGTACGGGCCCTGGTCTCGTCCTCGAAGGACCTGCGGGTGCTCGCCACCAGCCGGGCCCCGCTGGGCCTCACGTCCGAGACGGTGTACGCGCTGCCGGAGCTCGCCCTCGACACCTCGGTCGAGCTGTTCACGCAGCGGGCCCGGGCCGCCCGGCCCGGCGTGGCACTGCCGGCGGACGAGGTGACCGAGCTGTGCCGCCACCTCGACGGGCTGCCGCTCGCCGTGGAGCTGGCCGCGGCGCGGGTGCGGGTGCTGTCGGTGCCGGAGATCGCCCGCCGCCTCGGCGACCGGTTCGCGCTGCTGCGCGGCGGGGCACGGGACGCGCCGGAGCGCCACCGCACCCTGCACGCCGTCGTGGACTGGAGCTGGAACCTGCTCGACGAGGACGCCAGGGCCGCGATGCGCATGCTGTCCGTCTTCCCCGGCGGCTTCTCGGGCGAGGCGGCGGAGCAGGTGCTGGGCGAGGACGCGCTGTTCCTGCTGGAGCAGCCGGCCGATCAGTCGCTGCTCACCGTCGCCGACACCCCGGCCGGCGTACGGTTCCGGATGCTGGAGACCGTACGGGAGTTCAGCGCCGCCCGGTGTGCCGAAACGGGCGAGGAAGAGGAGGCCGTCGGCCGGTTCCTCGCCTGGGCGCGGGACTTCGGGGTCGCGTACCACGACTGGCTCTTCCGCTGCGAACCACTGACCGCCTGGGAGCGGGTCAGGGCCGAGCAGGACAACCTCGTGCTGGCCCTGCGGCACGCCCTGGCCCGTACGGACGGACCCGCCACCGCCGCCCTCACCGCAGTCCTCGCCGCCCTGTGGTCCACCGGCTCCAACTACGCCCGCCTCACCGCCCTCGCCGCGGACACCGGCCCGCCGCTGTCGCACTACCACCCCGAGCCCGACCACGTCGAAGTCGCCCGCGCCGCCGCGGTGTTGTCCACGACGAGCCTGTTCATGGGCTACGGCCCGCACGTCGTACGCCAGCTCGTCACCCTCCGGCGGCTGCCCCCGGCCCCGCCGGACACGCTGCTGCGGGCCGTCGCGGTGGTGGTGAGCGCGATCCCGGAGATGCTGCCGCCCGACTACGACGTGCTGCACGAGCTCTGCGAGAGCGAGCAGCCGCTGCTCGCCGGCATCGCGGAGGGCGTCGCCACCTACGTCTGGGAGGCGGAGCACGACATCGACCGCGCGCTCGCCTCCGCCCGGCGGATGACCGCCGTACTGGCGCCGGTCGAGAATCCGTTCCTCCAGGTCATGGGGTACGCCCGGCTGAGTGAGCTGTGCTTGCAGACGGAGCAGGGCGAGGCCGCGTACGGACACCTCCAGGCGGCGCTCCAGGCGTTGCCGCGGCTCGGCGCCGACCACGATCTCATCGGCGTCCGCTGGGGCCTCGTCCTCGCGTGCCTGCACCGCGGCGACCCCGACGAGGCCGAGTACTGGCTGCGGCAGGCCGAGGGCGCCGACACCGCGCAGCAGGAGGACTACAGCATGGCCGTCCTCGGGCGCGCCGAGATCGCGCTCGCCCGCGGACTGACACAGGTCGGGCTCGGCTTGTGGCGCAGCGCCGTGCAGCCGCCGGCCGCGGCCGACTCGCCGCACGGCGGCGACCCCTTCTTCGACCGGTGGGTGCTGCAGACCCTGGCGGTGGCGGTGACGGCGCATGCGCACGCCGGCCGTCTCGAACTGGTCCCCGAGCCGGTCGACCGGCTCCGGCAGGGGCTGCGGACCCTGCTGGCCGGTCCGTCCGGCTCTCCCATGGAGCTTCCTGTGATCGGGACGGTGCTGCACGCCCTCGGTATGGCGGGGCTCGCCTCCGGTGACGCCGGTGCCGTACGGCTGATCGCGCTGGCCGAACGGCTGCGGGTGCTGCGCGATTTCCAGCCGACGATGTCGGCGGACCGCGCCCGGAAGGCGGCCGAGGACGCCGACCGGGCGGCGTACGCCGAGGCGGTGTCGGAGTACGCCGCCCTGGGGCGGGACGAGTTGCGGGAGGCGGCCCGCGCCGTGATGCCGGTTACTTCGGGTCGCGGTTGAACAGCGACGTCGACCAGCGGTAGCCGAGTCCGGTCAGGCCGACGCACCAGGCGATCGCGATCCACCCGTTGTTCCCGATCTCGGTGCCGAGCAGCAGGCCGCGCAGGGTCTCGATGGCCGGGGTGAACGGCTGGTACTCGGCGATCGGCTGGAACCAGCCCGGGACCGCGTCGATCGGGACGAAGGCGCTGGAGATCATCGGGAGGAGGATCAGCGGCGTCGCCATGTTGCCGGCCGCCTCGGGGTTCGGGCTGGCCATGCCCATACCGACCGCGATCCAGGTGAGCGCCAGGGCGAACAGTGCGATCAGTCCGAACGCCGCCAGCCACTCCAGGGCCGTGGCGTCCCTGGACCTGAAGCCGATGGCCACGGCGATGGCACCGACGAGGACCAGGCTGGCGAGTACCTGGAGCACACTTCCGACGACGTGCCCGACGAGTACGGACCCGCGGTAGACCGCCATCGTGCGGAAGCGGGCGATGAGGCCCTCGGTCATGTCCATGGAGACGGAGATCGCGGCTCCGATCACGGTGGAGCCGATGGTCATCATCAGCAGGCCCGGGACGAGATAGGCGATGTAGTCCGAGCGGTCGGCGCCGCCGCCACCGATGCCCGCGCTCATCACGCCTCCGAAGACGTAGACGAAGAGCAACAGCAGCATGATCGGTGTGAGCAGCAGGTTCAGGGTCATGGACGGGTAGCGCCGTGCGTGCAGCAGGTTGCGGCGCAGCATCGTGGACGAGTCGCGCACGGCGAGGGAGAGGGCGCTCATCGGACGGTCTCCTTGGGCTGGTCGGGGACGCCGGCACCGCCGGTCAGGGCGAAGAACACGTCGTCGAGGTCGGGGGTGTGCACGGTCAGCTGGTCCGCCTCGACGCCGGCCGAGTCCAGCCAGTCGAGGATGGCGCGCAGCTCGCGCTGGCCGCCGTCGCTGGGGATCTGCAGCGACAGCGCCTCGTCGTCCCCGGTGGCCTCGCGCAGGGCGACGGCGGCGGACCGGTACGCGGCCGGGTCGGTGAACCGCAGCCGCACATGCCCGCCAGGGACGAGCCGCTTCAGCTCGTCGGCGCTGCCCTCGGCCGCGAGCCTGCCCTCGCTCAGCACCGCGATGCGGTCGGCGAGTTCATCGGCCTCCTGCAGATACTGGGTGGTGAGGAAGACGGTGACACCGTCGGAGACCAGTTCGCGGATGACCTGCCACATGGTGTGCCGGGAGCGCGGGTCGAGGCCGGTGGTCGGCTCGTCGAGGAAGATGATCCGCGGATCGCCGACCAGCGTCATGGCGATGTCGAGGCGGCGCTTCATGCCGCCCGAGTAGGAGGAGACGGGCTTCTTCGCGGCCTCCACCAGGTCGAAACGCTCAAGGAGTTCGGCGGCCCTGCGGCGGCCCTCGCTTCGGGAGAGGTGGTGCAGGTCCGCCATGAGGAGCATGTTCTCCTCGCCGGTGATCAGCCCGTCCACGGCGGAGAACTGCCCGGTGACACCGATCGCGGCCCGCACCGCCTGCGGCGCGGTGGCCAGGTCGTGGCCGCCGACGTGCAGTTCGCCGGCGTCGGCGGTGACGAGGGTGGAGAGGATCTTGACGGCGGTGGTCTTGCCGGCGCCGTTCGGGCCGAGCAGGGAGAAGACGGTACCGGCCGGCACCGCCAGGTCGATGCCGTCGAGGACCGTCCTGTCCCCGTACGCCTTGCGCAGCCCCTTGGCCGCGATGGCGAGTGAGCGGGATGTCGTTGTGGTCATGCCGCAGAGAGTGCGGCAGGGCGCGTTCAGCGTGGTTTCAGGGTGCTTTCAACGCCCTGAAACCGGGCGTTGCCGTCAGCACCCCAGCGCGGCGGTCAGGTGTGGGAGAGGGCGAAGGAGACGAGGAAGCCGCTGACGGTGACGAGCCCGATGGCCAGGTGCGCCTCGTCGAACGCCTCAGGGATCATCGTGTCGGCGATCATGGCGAGGATCGCCCCGGCCGCCACCGCGGTCACCGCGGCGATCACGGCGGGGGAGAAGGAACCGACCACCGTGTAACCGAGGACGGCCGACACCATGCCGGCCGCGGCGATCGCCGTCCAGACGCCGAAGACGTACCCCTTGGTGCGGCCGGCCTTCTTCATCCCCGCCGAACTGGACAGTCCCTCGGGGACGTTGCTGATGAACACCGCGGCCACGGTCACGAGGCTGACCGCGCCGCCGTCGAGCAGGCTGACGCCGATCACCGCGGACTCCGGCACACCGTCGAGCAGGGCGCCGAGAGCGAGCGCCGTCCCGGACCCGCCCTGCTCGGCCTCCGACGGCTGCGCCTGCGCCCGATCGTGGCCGGAGCGCTTGCGGTGGCGCGCACCCCGGCGGGCCAGCCAGATGTTGCCCCCGGTGTAGGCCAGGGCGCCGGCGAGGGTGCCGAGGGCCGCGGGGGCGAGCCCCGCCTGCTCGTACGCCTCCCCGACCAGCTCGAACGACACCGCTGAGATCAGCACTCCGGCCCCGAAGGCCATCACGATCGCGATCGCCTTCTGCGGTACCCGCAGACCGTATCCCAGCGCGGCACCGAGCAGCAGCGCCGAGCCCGCCACCAGCCCCCACAGTCCAGCCTGTACGACGTCAGCCATGCCGACCGGGTACCCGCCGAGGATGTGGATCAACGGGCCGGGACCGCGTGGTAAGGGGCGGCGTACGACTTCGTGGCCCCGTGGCCCGGTCGTGGGGAAGGCGTACCGGGCCACGGGAGTCCCGGATCAGTAGCCGTAGATCATCTTGTAGGCGACCTCGGGGAGGAACTGCCCGGCCGACGAGCCGCCTCCGACGCCGCAGTTGCCGTCGGACTCGCCCGGAACCTTGATCCACAAGAGCATCTCGGCGCCTCCGCCCAGCCGGGTGGGGGTGCCGATGCGGCGGCCCGAGGGGTTGCACCACTGGCCGTTGGAGCCGTTGCCGTTGCGGCTGGTGTCCACGACGAACGGCTTGGTGTAGCCGTAACGGGAGCCCAGTTCACGGTTGATGGCGTTGCCGTACGCGGTGTTCTCGGTGGTGGTGACGTAGTTGGAGACGTTGAGCGAGAAGCCGTGGGCCTGTCGGAGGCCGGCTTCGTGCAGGCGCCGGGCCATGGTCGCCGCGTCGGCCCAGCGTGGATTGCCGGCGTCCATGTAGACCCAGGTGTTGGGGGCCTGACGGCTGAACTGGGCGAGGGCGCCGGTCAGCATGCCCTCCCGTTCGTCGATCTGGGCCTGGGTCATGCAGCCGTAGTCGCCGAGGGAGTCCGGTTCGAGGATGACGACGGCAGGGCGGTTCGCGATCCCGCCGGCGAACTGGGCGATCCAGTCGGCGTAGGCGGAGGGCGAGGCGGCGCCGCCCGCGGAGTGCCCGCCGCAGTAGTCGCGGTTGTAGATGTTGTAGGCGACGAGGAGGGGGAGCTTGTCGACGCGGTCCGCCGCTCCCGCGAACCCGCCCGTGGCGGTGCCGATGGTGCCGCTCCAGGAGCCGAACCAGCGGGCCATCGGGGTGTTGGCGATGTTCGCGTTGATGGCGGCCGCCCGGCCGTCGCCGGGATTGCCGGCGACCCACCTCTTCGCGCTGGAGTCGGGGTCCACGTAGAACCCGCTGGTCATGGAGGTGGGGTCGGCCGCGTGGGCGGACGGTGCGGCGGCCAACGCCAGTGGCAGGGCGAAGAGCGCTGCTGCCAAGGCGCGGAGTCTGCTGCGCATGACGGAACCTCGATTTCCTGGCAGGGGACGTCGCACGCTCTGGTCCCGAGCGCGCGACCTGAGCAGGAGCGGTGGTACGACCTGATCTTGGGAGCGCTCCCACTGGAAGCGATCCCAACAACACTGGAAAATCGCTGGGGTGTGTTCGGTATGGTGTGGCGGGGTAGTTGAGCTGTCAAGGGTCGATGCCTCATGTGATGCGTATGGCGGGAACACGCCTCCATGGCCGTGAGACTGGAAGCGGTCCCAGAATTGGGGGGCGTCGCGGTCCAGGGAAAGGCTCGTGGTTCATGGCAGAGGATGCCCCGCGTCGGCAGCCGACGCTCGACGAGGTGGCCGAACGCGCCGGTGTCTCCCGTTCCGTGGCCTCCCGTGCCCTCAACAACGCTCCGCATGTCAGCCGTGCCAAACGGGAGGCGGTGCAACGGGCTGTCCGGCAACTCGGTTACGTGCCCAATCCGACCGCCCGTGCCCTGGCCACGCGTCAGACGGGAGCGGCCGCACTGGTCGTCTCGGGAGAGGATCCGTCGATCTTCGCGGATCCGTTCTACGCCCAGGTGATCGTGGGGGCGTCGAGCGCTCTGGAGGAGGCCGATCTGCATCTGATGCTGTGTCTGGCCGCCTCCGACCGGGGCCGCAAGCGGGTGGAGGAGCTCTTCCGGTCCAAGGGAGCCGACGGTGTCATGCTGATGGCGCTGCGCGAGGGCGATCCGCTGGCCGGTATGGCCGAGGAGGCGGAGATGCCCGTCGTGTTCGGAGGGCGCCCGGTCGGCTCGGCTCCCCGGTGGTTCGTGGACGTCGACAACGTCGGCGGAGCGCGCGAGGCGACCGAGTACCTGGTGTCGCGCGGCCGGACTCGCGTGGCCGCGATCTGCGGGCGCATGGACACCGAGGCCGGGCGCGCCCGGTACCGCGGCTACCGGGACGCCTTGCTGGCGGCCGGGCTCGATCCGCTGCCGCCGCAGGAGGGGGACTTCACCGAGCCCAGCGGAGCTGCCGCCATGGCCGTCCTGCTGGCCCGCCATCCCGACGTGGACGGGGTGTTCGCCGCCAACGACAACATGGCGGCGGGGGCGCTGCGCACCCTGCGCTCGGCCGGCCGGGCGGTCCCCGCCGACATCGCCGTCGTCGGCTTCGACGACCTGACCGTCGCCCAGGTCGCCGATCCGCCCCTCACCACCGTGCACCAGCCCATAACGGCTCTCGGGCGGGAGATGGCACGCATGCTCGTCACGGTCGTCAACGGACACGACCCCACCCCGTTGATCCTGCCCACGCGGCTGATCGTCCGGTCAAGCGCCTGACGGGCCGGAACGCCGCAGCCGGCAACGCCGAGACGGGTGACGGAATCTGAGGCCCTGTCTGCTGGGCCGCTGCGGGGTGGCTCCCGGGGATGGGGGGCTGGGTCGGACATCGCGGCGGTATGGGCCGCCCACCGGCGCGTTCCAGCTCCTGGGGCCGGCTTCACCGCCCTGCGCGCCGCGCGGTGCGGCTCCTTCGGCGCCCCCAGGCCGGCTCCACCGTCGTCGTGACCCGTGTGAGGGCGGGCCTGCGGGGTACCGATCCGAATCCGAAGCGCACGGGCGGTGCGACCGGTGCCGTGACACCGAGGTCGAGGCCCTCGAAGACCGCGGACACCACGCCGATCGGCAGCATGTCCCGTACGCCGTACCACTCGCGGCGTCGCACGCCGGTACGGCCGCGGGTGCGCACGTGGGTCGGCAGCAGGCGGGCGGGTCCGTTCGTCAGGGCAGCCCAGGCCGGGCGGGCGGCGAGCGCGCCGGGCACGGCCCGCAGCAGGACGCCCGCCGGCCGTCGCCGGCCGACCGTGAAGCGCAGTTCGAGCGGCCCCGCGGTGACCGTCCAGGTGTCGTCCGCGACGCTCACGTCGACCGGCACGACACGCACCGAGTCGAAGCTGTAGGTGCCACCGACGAAGTCCGCCGTCCGGTGCGAGGGCGCGAGCAGCAGCCGTTCCCCGTCGGCCCGCTCGATCATCACGTCGCTGAACGGCCCGAACGGCGACCGCTGCCAGTGGCCCAGCACGACGCGCGTCCCCGACGAGGTGCCCACGCCCGCGATCCAGCCGTCGAAGCGCAGCCGTGAGCGCCCTTCGCGGGTGCCGCGCGTGCGGCTCACGGTGCTATTCCCCGGACCGGTCCGGCGTCGGGACACGCGGCCTCGACACGCCCAGCCGCACGTGCCGAACCCCTTCCGAGAAGTGCACCAGGGGCGCGGCGGTGGGCGCGGGAAGGCCTGCCGCGGTGGTCAGCGTCTCCTCCAGCACGTCGACGGCGGCGTCGGCCAGCGGCCAGGGCTCGTGTTCGACCGGCGTCTCCCAGAGCATGCCGAGCCGACGGGTGTACGCCCGCCAGCGCGAGGTCAGCCACACGTCCCGCTCGGTGGGCGTGACCGGGTCCCCGGGCCGGACCACCAGGCGGTAGGAGGCCTCGCCGACCCACCTGGACCCGGCGTACGACACGGCGTCCCCGTCCAGGGAGACGCTCAGCGTGCCCGGGTTGTACGGCGCGCCGACGGCCCGGGCCGCCAGCATCAGCGGGCAGGCGACCTCGATGGACAGGAACCACACCCCGTCCCTCCCGTCCCGGTGCCGAACGTAGGTCCGCAGGTTGGTCTCCGCGAACGTCGGGATACCGGGCACCGTGGCCGGCACCGCGGCAGGGCGCACATCCGCCATCACGAAGGGCGTGAACCCCACCCAGGCCGCCCCGTCGTACTCGTCCACCACCAGTTCCCCGGGCAGCAGCGCCCGGACCGTGTCCGGCGGGAAGGCCCAGTGGACGAACGTCTGCCTCAGCCAGCCGGCCCGGAGCACGGGAACGCGCACCCGCTGCTCCGCTCCATACGCGACCACGCACGGCGAGTCCCCCGACGTGAGCGGCGGAAACGCCCGGCCGGCCGGGACGCGCGGCGGCGGGGAGCAGGCGACGGTGTCGGACGCCGTTCGCTTCTTTCCGTACTGCCGGGAGCAGGGCGCCCATGGCGCACCCGTGCTGACGTCGTCAGTCGATGGAGGCCATGAAATCCAGCATCCTGCGGTTGATCTCCTCCGCGTGGTCGATCTGCGGCCCGTGGCCCGTGCCGGAGATGATCTCGGCCCGGGCACCGGGGATCAGGCGCGGTACGCGCTCGGCCTGCCGCTGCGGGTGCACGAGGAGGCTTCGCTTGCCGAGCACCAGGTAGAGCGGGGTTCGGATGGTGGACAGCTCCTCCTCGGACAGGGGAAGCGGCGCCGGGCGGCGTATGCGGTAGGCGCGGACGGCCGTTCTGATCATCGCGCGCAGCTCCGGCATGACGAGGACCGGCTGCTCCAGCCAGGCCGCCAGCCGCGGGCGGAACGCCTTGGGTGCGAAGGTCGCGAAGAAACCGGCGAAGATCCAGACGAAGAAGCGCAGCCCCACCTTCTCCAGGCCCCCGGGGTCGAGCAGCGTGACCGAGGCGAGGCGACCGGGCCCGCGGTGCGCCTGGTTGAGAGCGAGCCATCCACCGTAGGAGGTGCCGACGAGGTGCACGCGATCGAGGCCGAGTCCGGCGAGTGTCTCCTCCAGCCACTGCGCGGCGTGGTCGGGGCGATGGATCGGCTCGCGCTGCACGCTGCGGCCGGGATCCCCCGGGGTGTCGATCGCGTAGACCGGGCGCTGCGCGCTGAGGGCGGGGGTGTTCGGGTACCACATGGCGGAGCAGGAGCCCGCCCCGTGCACCAGCACGACGGGGGTGCGGGATCGGGCCGCCTCGCTCGCGGGGCCGTAGTGGTAGACGTGCGTGGTGGCGAAGGACGTCTCCACGTCCTCTTCCGCGAGCACGGCCGCTCCCCGTGCGTAGACCGCATCGCAGGCCGCGAAGTACCGCTCTCGCCAGGCATCGCTCACGTAGCGGCCGACATCGGCCTGGGTACGGGCAGCGGTCTGGGCCATGGGCACCTCCGGCGTTCTCGGTTTCGTGATACGAACGTACCACGATGTTGGTACAGATGTATCATCAACAGGCTCCGGGGAGCCACGGCAGCAACACGACATGAGCGGAGAACCAGCCGATGCCCAAGCGCGTGGACCACGCAGAACGGCGCACCGAGATCGCCGAGGCGCTCGTCCGGGTCGCTGGACGGCGCGGGCTGCATGCCGTCGGGATGCGCGATGTGGCAGCGGAGGCCGGCGTGTCACTGCGGCTGGTGCAGTACTACTTCCAGACCAAGGAGAAGCTGCTCCTCTTCGGGCTCGAGCACCTGGCGGAGCGATTCGGGGAGCGGGTCTCCGCCCGTGTGCGGGCCGCCGGGGACAGCCCCGGTCCGCGCGCGATGGTCGAGGCGCTGCTGATGGCGGCGCTGCCGACGGATGAGGAGAGCCGCACCTTCCACCACCTCTACACGTCGTACGCCGTGCTGTCCGTGAACGACCCGGCGCTGGCGGCCCAGCCCTTCATCAAGAACCCCGACGCCGCCGAAGACGCCCTGACCGCACTCCTCCGGCAGGCGCAGGAGGCGGCCCTCCTCCAGCCCGGTGTGGACCCGCGGTTGGAGGCGGCCGGCTTGCTCGCCCTGTCCGCGGGACTCGGCACCGGCATCCTGGTCGGCCAGCGCAGTCCGGAGTCCGCCACCGCGGTGCTGGAGCACCAGCTGAACCGAGTCTTCCGTGCCCGTGACGCGTGACCTCGGACTCACGGCGGCGGGCGCAGTTCAGCCGAACCCACCGAGTGCCGGTGCGTCGTAACGGGACAGCACGGGATTTCCGCGAGACGCTGCCGCTGGCACCCGCCCCAGGACCCTTCTGATGGATCTCCCCGGAGGCCCCCATGGCAGCACCGCCGACCCCGTCCGCTGAGGACGGATACCGCTTCGACGACCTGCGTGCCCTCTTCATCAACTGCACGCTCAAGCCCTCGCCCCAGCTGAGCCACACCCAGGGACTCATCGACAAGAGCCGGGCGATCATGGACGCGCAAGGGGTGAGCACGCAGCTCGTCCGCGCGGTCGACCAGGACATCGCACCGGGCGTCTACCCCGACATGACCGAACACGGCTTTGCCACCGACGCCTGGCCGGCGCTGTACGAGCAGGTGATGGCAGCGGACATCCTGGTCCTGGCCGGACCCATCTGGCTGGGCGACAACAGCTCCGTCACCAAGCAGGTCATCGAGCGCCTGTACAGCTGCTCCAGCCTGCTCAACCCCCAGGGGCAGTACGCCTACTACGGACGTGTCGGAGGGTGTCTGATCACCGGTAACGAGGACGGCGTCAAGCACTGCGCCATGAACGTCCTCTACAGCCTTCAGCACCTCGGCTACACCGTCCCACCGCAGGCGGACGCGGGCTGGATCGGTGCCGCCGGACCCGGCCCCTCCTACCTGGACCCCGGCTCGGGAGGCCCGGAGAACGACTTCACCAACCGCAACACCGCCTTCATGACCTGGAACCTGATGCACCTGGCGGCCCTGCTCAAACGCTCCGGAGGCATCCCGGCCCACGGCAACCAGCGCACGGAGTGGGACGCGGGCTGCCGCCCGGGGGCGGACAACCCCGAGCATCGCTGAGCGTGTGGTTCGGCACCGCCGAGTTCGCCCGAGTCCGAGCACGCGACATACCGGGGATCAGGCGGCGCCGGCCCCGGCCGGTGCGAGGAAGTCGATGGGGTGTTCCGTGGTGCCGTCGAGTGCCAGGTCGGCGGCGATCTCGCCCATGGCGGGCGACATCTTGAAGCCGCTGCCGGAGAATCCGGCCATGACGATGACGTCGTCCTCGCCGGGGAGACGGCCGACGAGCGGGTTCCCGGACTCCGTGTAGCCCTCCATGTAGGCCGACATCCTGATGGGGTCGGGGTTCAGGTCGGGCATGAGTTCACGGATGAGCTTGTGGAAGGTGGCGAGTTCTTCCGGGCGGACGGTGCGGTCGAGCCGTTCGGGGTCGGGTACCGGCAGGTGGCGGGCGAAGGAGAGACCGAGCTTGACGGAGAGGCCGTCGGGCGAGGGGAGTCCGAAGCAGTCGTGGGGTGTGGCGCGTACGAAGGGGGGCGCCCCGCCCGCGAACCAGTCGTGGCGGGTGGGCAGGTGCCAGGAGCAGACCACCCGGCGGATGTCGACGCTGCGGGGAAGGTCCGGGAGCAGGGTGTTGATCCAGGGCCCCACGGTCACCACGGCGGCGTCCACATGGTCCGTGCCCTGGTCGGTGACGATCTGCACCCCGCCGCCCGCCGCGGGGACGACCTCGCGCACGGGGGTGTAGCGGTGCAGCCGGGCGCCCAGCTGTTCGGCGCGGGCGGCCGCGGCCTGGACCGCTGCCTCGGGCCTGATGACGGCGCCCAACCGGTCGAGGACGGCGGTGTGTCCGTCCGGGAGCCGGTGCTGGGGGTAGCGGCGGGCGAGTTCCTCCCGGTCCAGCACCTCGTGATCCAGCCCCTGGGCGGCGCTGGTGGACAGGAGAAGGCGCATGGACGGTGAGGCGGTCTCTCCCATCACGAGGCTGCCGCTGCGGCGTAGCAGCGGCCGGCCCGTCTCCGCCTGGAGCTGCTCCCACATCCGGTCCGCGAGCCGCAGCAGCGGAACGTACCCGGGCTCGCCGAGGTGGGCGGCTCGGTAGATGCGGCTCTCGCCCCCGGCCGCGCCGCGGTCGTGACCCGGCGCGTACCGGTCGTAGCCGATGACCTCGGCTCCGCGGCCGGCAAGGCGCCACATGGCCTGGCTGCCCATGCTGCCGGCACCGATCACGGCGACACGCTTCGGGTTGCGCATGAGGTCGCTCCCTTTCGATGGTGTGGTCTGGGTGGTGGTCGCCCCCCAGCACGGTGCTGACACCGTGCCGGCTCAGAGGAGTTCGATCAGCTTGTCGGTGAACTCGGCGGTGGTCGCGGTTCCGCCCAGGTCACGGGTGCGGATGTCGGTCTTGGCCAGGACCGCGGCGATCGCGTCCGTGATGTCCCTGGCCGCGGCGCGATGGCCGAGGTGGTCGAGCATCATGGCCGCGGACCAGAT